>JAGQPD010000886.1 GCA_020426865.1 Planctomycetales bacterium | reverse complement strand
TATGTCATGCCTTCGGTGAATGAGCAAAAGGACTGCCTGCGTGGGTCGTCGCGTCGCGATTCGTCAAACGGAATCAACGACAAGTCAACGCGGTGGTGACGACCACGGTCGGTACGGTAGTCACCTTGATTGCGGCAGCGCTGCTGTGGCAACAGAGTGAACTTGCCAAACTGGGACAACTGCGGATGAATTCACCAGCCCGTTCATGGGTTGCGAATATTCAGCCGCGCCTTTCTCAAACGAGCGGGATATTGCCAGAGCCAGTCGAGTCCACGTCGGTGACGACTCCGATGCAGCAGTCGATCTCGCTGCCAGCGGGTAAGTATCAAGCGAGGGAACGGTGCTGTGGAAGAAACGATTGCCCATGGCGTTTGAGTTTTCAGATTCCCACAGTCGCTATCCGAAACAGCAAATGGTCAATGAAGCGATCGTCGGGGTGACGCCTTGTCCGACGACACGTATCCCGGAGCGGAGTGAGCTGCCTCAAGTGGCGATGATTGCCGCCACTGCGGATCCCCGCTATCGAAAGGCGATCGCGGTATACGGCCTGTACACAGGAAAGTCTTTCGCCGAAGTGATTCGACTGGCGATCTTGACCCTCGGAGCGATACTGCTACCCGCTGGTTTTCTCGTTCGATTGATTCGGAATCGACATTGGTTGCTGGGGACAGACAAACGTGGTGGCGGACGGGAACACGTTGCAACAGATGTATTTGCGGAGGGTGATCCAGGCCTGAGTCACTTTGCGACACGCAAAGGTCCAACGGCCAGCGGTGAGCTAATGGTCGCGGAGCAGCAACAAAAGTTGAGACAACTCTTGTCACAACTCTCACCCGATCAGCGTCAAGTAATCGAGTTACGGCATTTTGAAGAGCTTCCCTTTTCCGCTATCGCCGCGCGGCTGGGCAGGTCAGATCCCGCCGTCCGAATGTTGTGGGTTCGAGGTATCCAGTTCGCGACGCGTGTGCAAGGGCGATACGCGTTTGTCGTGAAATGAAAACGGACCGTTTGAGAGTCTCAAACGGTCCTTGCTGATTCTTGGCCGAAATAGTGGTTGAGCGATCGCTATGCGGTTAACGCTTGGAGAACTGCGTACCGCGGCGAGCACCACGAAGGCCGTACTTCTTACGTTCCTTCATCCGCGAATCACGGGTGAGGTAACTACCTTCGCGAAGCACTGGGAACAGTTCCGTGTCGAGGCTGACCAAGGCACGAGCGATACCCATCTTGCAGGCCCCCGATTGGCCGGTGCTACCACCGCCGTGCACCCGGATCAATACGTCAACTTCCGTCGCCTTGCCAGTTGCCACCAGCGGGGAAAGCAATTGCTCGCGGTCTTGCTCATTGGGAAAGTATTCTTCGAGCGGTCGGCGGTTTACGGTGACTTTACCTTGACCGGGTCGCACGCGAACTCGGGCGACCGAGGACTTTCGTCGCCCCGTTCCCAAAGCATCACCGGAAATCTTGTCCTTCTTTACCGCTACCATAACCGCTATCCCCAATTACCAGTCAAGAGTTTATTTTGATGGATTGTTCGCCCGATCGGCTACACTTTTTTCCCCACCGTTAGCGGTTCGGGGTTTTGTGCCTGATGTGGATGATCTGGGCCGACATACAACTTGAGCTTACTCAGCATTTTGCGACCTAGCTTGTTCTTCGGCAACATACGTCGGACGGCATCACGAAGAATACGATCGGGATGTCGCGCATGCCGACGCTCGGCCGTCTCTTCCCGCAAGCCGGTGTAGCCGGTGTACCAAGTGTAGCGCTTGTTGGCAAACTTATTGCCGGTGAATTGCACCTTTTCGACGTTGGTCACGACCACAAAGTCGCCGGTGTCTACGTGTGGGGTGTAGGTGGGACGATGTTTGCCCATCAGGACGACCGCAATGTCGCTGGCCAAGCGCCCGACAATCTGGTCGGTCCCATCGACCACAAACCAACTGTGATTTACTTCACCCTTTTTCGCCAGGGTCGTCTTTACCGTCAGCACGTTCTACCCTCCGCCAACCTCTGGCGTCCAAATACGAAATCTCGTGTGATACCTATCTAACCCCATATACCAAGCGGGGAGAATTACGTAATGTAGCGGCTTATGGCGTCAGCATCAAGTCCGTCCACAGGGGATTTGAAGATTGGGTGCTATCTGCCAGAATCCTAACCTGAGCAGCCGGTCCATGGCGGCCGCCGAGTGCTCTTAAGTTGTTACCAAGCAAAGACCTACGACACAAAACCACCGCCTGATAAACTGTTAGGGTTAGCCCATGAAAATCGGTGTCGTCAAAGAAACGTAT
>JAGQPD010000885.1 GCA_020426865.1 Planctomycetales bacterium | reverse complement strand
CAAGGTCCAATGGTCGGATGGGCTCTACCGGATTTATGGACTTCAGCCACAGGAGTTCGAGGCAACGCTTGAAGCGTTCTTGGACCGCGTGGTGCCGGACGATCGAGGTCAAGTACATCGAACGATCCAAAATGCCTTGCACGATCGCGGGACATTCGTCAGCTTGGAACGGATCATTCACACATCCGGTAAAGTGTTGGTGCTGGAGAGTCGCGGGCAGGTATTGGTCGACGATGGTGGTCGACCGGCGAAGCTAGTGGGGGTGTGTCGGGACGTTACGGAACAGCATCAGCATGAGCTGACAAATGCATGGCAGATAGCAGGATTCAAATTGCTCGCCGCTTCGGCCGCGAAGAGCTTGGTCAGTCACGACGATCAGCAATGGACATCGTTGTTTCGGGCGATTGCAAATCACTTGGGTTGTGATGGCTTCACGAATTATCAGTTGGTCGACGGTACGCTGCATTTGGTCTCGATATTCGGGTTCGACGCTGAGACGATCGCAAAGCTGCAGCGGTTAGCCTTGGGCGAACAGATGTGCGGTGTTTGTGCTGCACGGCGGGAGTTTTTGTATGTGCCCAGCGACAGGTTGGGAGATTACCCCGAAGGGGCAGCACTCTGGAAGATGGGCGTGCGACTTTTTGTCGGCGTCCCGCTCATCGCCGACAATCGCCTACTCGGAACGCTGTCGTTCGTTTCTCGCTCGCGGACGAGCTTGAACGAGTCGGAACGCGAGTTTGTTCAGGCGGTTGGGCAGTTGGTAGCGGCCGCACAGGCCCAAAAGTATTACGAGATGGCGATTGCGGATAGCGAACGGAGATTTCGGGCAATCGTCGAAAATACCGCCGATGCGCTGATCCTTTACGACGCGGATGGCCGCGTCGTCGACGTCAATCAACAGGCCTGTGATACGCTCGGCTACCAACGGCGCGAACTGTTGGAAATGCACGAGCAGGATATGCTTACCCTGTCGCCCTATGGTTGCGGTTCGAACGTGGATGCGGCGGTTCCTACCGCGCCCCGCTTGCTGGAAGGTAGCGGTCGGCGAAGAGACGGTACGGATTTTCCCGTTGAGGTTCGTACGAATGTGATCGACTACTTTGGCCGCAGCGTAACACTGGCCGTGGTGCGAGACACTTCGCAGCGCGTCGAAGTGGAGCGGCAGAAGCGGATGTTAGAGGATCAGCTGAGACATTCACAGAAAATGGAGGCAGTCGGACGGCTCGCCGGCGGCGTCGCCCATGATTTCAATAACCTTTTGACCGTAATCAATATGTATGCCGAGCTTGTCCGGATGAGCATCAACCAAGGGACGCCGGATGCGGAATCGATCGATGAAATTCAAGATACCGTTGAGCGAGCCAAGGGGCTCACTTCGCAGCTGCTGATGTTTGGTCGAAAGTCACTTAATCGGCAGCAGCCGCTCGATGTCAACGCGGTCGTGGAGCGATCCGAGCGACTGTTGCGAAGATTGATCGGCGAAGACATTCGACTTGCGACCAACTTGTCTCCCAATCTGTCGAATGTGTTGGCCGATGCGAGCCATCTCGATCAAGTGATCGTCAATCTGGCCGTAAACGCTCGTGATGCCATGCCCAAGGGAGGGCAGTTGCACTTGGAGACAGCGCAGGTCCACTTAAGCGAAGTAGACGCGACTGTTTTGGATGTACCGCCTGGCGAGTATGTCGAATTGTCGGTCGCGGATACGGGATGCGGCATGGATCAGGAAGTCTGTTCGAAGGTCTTCGAACCGTTCTTCACGACAAAGCAGGTGGGCAAAGGTACTGGGTTGGGACTTTCTGTTGCTTACGGCGTGGTTCGCGATGCTGGCGGGGCGATTTCGGTCGATAGCGTACCCAACGTCGGTTCGCGGTTTCGCATCCTGCTGCCGATGACCAAACAACCGGTCGAACGCTGCCACGAAGTGGCCGTATTGGCGGCTGCTGCCGGGAACGAACGGATTCTACTGGTCGAAGACGAGCGGATTGTGCGAGAAGCGACGAGTGCCGCGCTGCGGCTGCACGGGTTTGACGTTTCCGAGGCATCATCGGCTGCCGATGCGAAACAGATTGTCGTGGACAATGACGGAGAATTTGCTTTGCTGCTGACAGATCTCGTCATGCCGGAAACGAGCGGGTTCGACTTGGCCAATGACATCCGTCGTCACTATCCTCAAATTAAGATTCTTTGCATCAGCGGCTATAGCGAAATCGTAGCTCGCGACCAGTGTGCGTCGTATCCATTTCTGCTGAAGCCCTTTACCACGCAGGTGCTCGTCGACAAAGTCCGTGAGGTACTTGACTACCGCGGGCTGGAAGACCAAGGCTACGATCGCATCGAATAGCCGCGTGCGATTTTTTGTGCTGCCGTAACATCCGAGGTCGCCGTA
>JAGQPD010000884.1 GCA_020426865.1 Planctomycetales bacterium | reverse complement strand
TTCGACTATCCCCCGGTCACGGAGAGTTTGAATGAGGTGATCCACGATGTGGTGCTCGCACGGAAATGCGCCGCACCTGATGAAGTCGCGCAAACCGTTCATCGTAATCCGGCGCACACGAACGCTCAACGGGGTGACTGTCTGGTCTCGCAAGACCATCAGCCAACCCGTTGTAAGGTGCCAACGACTTCAGCAGGGCGTTTGGCACCCAATTCCGCCAACGCACCGGGCAGGGCGTCCAGAATCGTCATCGTGACCGAGGGGTCGTAGAAGTTGGCCGTTCCAATCTGTACGGCGGAAGCACCCGTCACCAGGAATTGCATCACGTCGTCAATATTGGCGATGCCCCCAATGCCGATGATGGGAATTGGCACCGCTTGGGATATCTGATGCACACAACGCAAGGCAATCGGCTTGATGGCCGGGCCGCTCAACCCACCCATCACGTTGCCCAACATCGGCCGCCGTCGCCGCCAATCGACCGCCATTCCCAATACCGTGTTGATGACCGATACGGCATCGGCACCCGCCTCATATGCCGCCTGGGCAATCGTGGCAATTCGCGTGACGTTGGGAGTCAGTTTGGCGAGCACCGGCAAATGAGTTCGCTGACGTACCGAAGCGACGACTTTGTGGCACATGGTGGCGTCCGTGCCAAAGTCCACACCGCCGGAGACGTTCGGGCAAGATATGTTGAGCTCTAATGCGGCTACGCCCGGTTGCTCCGATAACCGTTCTGACATGGCAACAAACGCTTCTATCGTCGGCGCGGCAATGCTCACGATCGTTGGGCAGGCAAGCTGCGAAAGATACGGAAGATGATGGTCGATAAAGGCGTCCAGACCGTCATTGTCCAGGCCAATCGAATTCAACAGACCCGACGCCGTTTCCACGGTTCGCCACGGCGGGTTGCCAGTTCGCGGCGCTGGTGTAATCGTCTTGGGGATCATGCCGCCGAGCCGAGAGAGGTCGACGAGCGTCTGCATTTCGCGCGCATATCCAAACGTGCCCGATGCCACCAGGATCGGGTTGGGCAACTCAAGACGGCCCAATGTTACGCGCAAATCAAGATTCTGTTGCGTGCGGAGATTTTCAGTATCACCAACTGTGTCACTCATCAAGTACCACCATGCGATGTCGTCCAACGGGCCCGCTCAAAGTTTAGCGGTCGGGACGAAACATCACAACGCGATAACCTGCTGAGACTACAGGATTCCACCGTGCGTCACAAACGGTGTCATGTGATCAGGCTGATCCAGGAACCAGAACCTCGCCCATTCGTCAGCAAACATCCGCAAATTCTCGGACGTAAAGATCAACTGACTGGCGCGGGTCTTCGGATCGCCCGAATATGCCGGCAGCGCACATCCGACGCTGTTTGCCAACGCTACGCACAACAAGATAGCTAGCCAATAACGGCGCATTCGTAACTCCTCCTTGAGCTAATTCCCGCCTGCTGTTCTTGATGCTGAACCTGCGATGCTCCCGCACCCGCGTCTGCTCAGCTTCCTTCCGTTCCTCGTGATTGAATCAACTTCCTTGATGCGGAGACCGCTGCTCCGATACTCGCCCCGCTCCGTTGCTCGATGTCGTACTGGCGGCGTTGATGCCCGCGCCGCTCACCGGCACTTGGCCCGCCGCTTCGCGTCGCTCGCGCTCCAACCGCTTCGCCCGCGCCTGCTCCTCCAATAACCGAACCCGCTCCTCCATCTCCTTGCCCGGCTTGAACGTCACCACGAACTTCTCCGGTACTTCAACTTTCGCTCCCGTCCGCGGATTCCGCGCTTTCCGCGCCGCCCGCCGCTTCACCTCAAAGACACCAAAATTCCTTAACTCGATCCTCCCATCCTCCACCAACGTCTCAACAATAACGTCAAACGTTTTTTGTACGATTTCTTTTGTTTTGAGCTGAGTGAGGCCAATTTCCTCCGAAATCGATTTGACAATCTCTTTTTTTGTCACGGGTGGACCTCTTGGTAGCGGCTTGAAGTGGGCCGTCCGCCGGATTGCCACTTCCGTTTGGTTTGGGAAGGCGTTTGGGCCTCCAAAAACATCGCTCTTCTGACCCCATCAGTAGACACAAGTGTAAATGCCATAAGCACTAGTGTCAAGATCGCGGGGTCCGCATCACGAGTTCGTCCCGTCTCTAAATGTCGCCGTCCACCCGTTGCGAGGACTATGTCTCCTTTGATGTAAATCCTTAAATAACAAAGGTTTACGTCGTTTCATCCGG
>JAGQPD010000883.1 GCA_020426865.1 Planctomycetales bacterium | reverse complement strand
GCAGCACGGTGAACATCAGCGGCGGGACGGTGGGGAGCAGATTCAACGCCCATTCAGGCAGCACGGTGAACATCAGCGGGGGGACGGTGGGGAGCAACTTCTACGCCTATTCAGGCAGCACGGTGAGCATCATTGGCGGGACGGTGGGCAACATCTACGCCAGCTCCGGCAGCACGGTGAATATCAGCGGAAGCGAGTTCTTCCTCGACGGCATGCCGCTCGCCTTGGAGCCCGGTTTGACAACGACCATCAACAATCGAAACGTGCTCTTGTCCGGGTTGTTGGCCGACGGTACTGCCTTCGAGCTCAATCTCAATTCGAACTTTGTATGGGGTCAACATCTCTTCGAGCCAGGCGCAACACTCACGGTCACCCTGGTCCCCGAGCCTTCGACGGCATTGCTCGGGATTGGCCTGCTGCTCGTGTTGCGTCGCGTCAAGCGAGCCGCTGCAGCGTAGCGCTGCAGGTGCGTCAACCAGTTTCGCGATGCGGCGGCGGTAGCGGCGTACCTTGGTTGGCGGCCTTGACCGGCCCGAGTCGCCGGCTGCTGGCAGAGAGCTGAACGCCTCGAGCAGCTGCAGATTCAACGTCATCATTGTGCAACCCATAAAGCCACATTGATTGGACCCGAATTTTGAGGCTGGTCATTAGCCGGCCGCAGTCTGTCTAAAGGCAAGTCGATGGCTATTGCAAGAGTGAATGGAATCGCTTGCGTACACACCCATAAGCTACGAACTTGCTTCGCCCCCAAAGGCAGTTGCCCGCTTTAACAAAGGGGCATCAGCTCGCCGAAGTGGGTTCTACCGCCGGCATCTGGCGACCGTTGCAAGCCGCGTCGGTTGCATCGTCCGCCTGCAGGAAGGAACAGCCGCGCGGCGCAGCGGTGGAAAACACCGGCCGCAGCTAGAAGTGTAGTCACTTTGGTACCTGCGGGCAATTGGCGACCAGAAATGGTCTGCTTTCCTTCACAATGTCGACAACACCTGGGCGGATACCGCTCCATTACTGGCGGCACCGACTCAAACGTCATGGTAGATCTTGGATTCCGTCTGAACCTGCTTCGGCTTCATCGTCCGACGCAGGGTCGCGTGGCAGGCGCATATGACGCAGGCGGCAATCTGTATCTGGTGGTCATCATGGATTGAGACAGTCGGTATGTTTGGGCTTGGCGAATTTCCAATTCATTGACGTATCGCTTTGCCACATCTGCAGGTCGCCGACATGACGCTGCTATGTCTGAAAACGCTGAGCCCGACGCAAAAACGTTACAATCCACATAATGCCGAAGAAGGCGAAAGGAAAAAGGTATATCAAAAGATCCCAGGCATCATAGCCAGGGGGAGTGGATTCGACCTCGAAACTCCATTCGATCGGTCGCGCATCAGGGGCGGATGGGAGCTCCTGGAAGATACGTACGACCCAGTAATCCCGTTGATCGAAAGTGGTTTGGAAGACGAACTGCAATGAATCTCGTGAGGGCAACACTTGGGCTTCGCATAACACGGGTAACAACCGTCCCGACTTCGGTTGGACCCAAAGACGTAGTCGCGGGGGGATTCGTGGACGACGTCCGTCCGCGTCGTTGAGACTCACGTAGAACGTCGCTTCCCCGATATCAGGATCCGCCCAAACGGAAATCGCTTGTTCGCCGAACGATTGATCGATTACGACGGGAAATGGCGGGCCTTCGTGCCCGTGGCAGAGGTGACTGATCGCGACGACGATCAATCCAACAAGCCTTCGTGATCGGCGAACGACGAAGCAGGAGATAGCCTGAATCGCCTTCATATTAACCCCCCAGAAACGTGCCTCGCATTTCCATCGGTTGCGACATGATCCACCATGCGGAAAGCAGCAACAGTACCTGCAAGGCGTACCAAGGTGCCCCCATTTTCGCCGCTAGCTGCTGGGAAACCTGGTGCGAAATCCCGTGAACGACAAGACACGATCCGATGAAACCGAGGCCGAGGAAGCCGAGTTCCAGTACATACACGACTCGTTCGGGAAGGCCACCTAATTGCCAAGCTGGTCGGCCCAAATACGCGGCACCGAATGTGGACGCAACGGCGGCCTGAGTTACCGGAATGACCGTGAGGATTCCGGTGAAAAAGTGAAATCCGTAATGTGCCAGCCAAATACCAAAACCCATCGGGACTAACGAGCGAGCGTAGGAACAAACGATGTCACTCAGGTGCAATGGGCTGTGCGTAAGCGCCTTGCAGACTGACGCCGTCGTGCCCAACATGACCGCCGGAATGATCACCAATCCGAACAAAAAGAGTAAGGTCAATATCGGCCATTCAACGTTCCAATGGAGCCAGGTGGCAACGTATGATTCCAAAGCGTAGACCGGTTGAATCATCGCAAAGGCATTGAGGATTGCCCCAAAGCAGAACAACACGCTCAGTGCCGCCAAGTCGCGCCGCCGTTCGGGTGCGCCGATACCCGACCGTACTCCAGACGTGGTCAGATGCTCGGCGGGCATCTGGCTGAGTATTCCGATATTATCATGGGGACATGCTGCGGCACAGTCAAGGCAGAACGTACAATCCATGTTACCGGACTTGCGGGGCAGATAGAGCCCGAGTTCACAACCTCGCTGTAGGATTGGGAGTGGTTGGAAATCGACGCTTGGTTCCGGTCGGGGGGCTGTGGTACCCAGAATACATTCCTTCGTGCGACAGTTCGCGCAAGTGTCTGGATCCCGAACGGCAACTTCCCAGGGTGAGAGCAAGGAACTGAGGAAATTGAACTGCCCGACAGGGCACACGTATTTGCAGAACGTTGCCCGTTCAAATGAGATATCGACAACGACGATCGCAACAAAGTACAGAACGATCAACACTCCCGTGCCCAGCGGATTTGACCACAAGTCAAAAAGTTCATAACTAAAGAGTACGGTCGCGAACAGAAAGACCGCCGGCCATTTATTACGCAAGACTTTCGGCCACTTCCAACGCGGGGGATGAAGTCGTCGCGCAAGGTCTCGAACTAGGACAAAAGGACACGCCATGCAAAACAAATTGCCGGCAAATAAGAGCGCAAGGACGACAAGACCACGAAAATGCACCCACGTAAGTAATGTCGCGAGGTTCTTGGGTGCCCATTGAGGGCCCCCAAATGCATGCGCCACCATCAGTAAACTGACAAGTAACAACGGAGCCTGTAGCGCGGTACGGAAGCATCGACTTCGAGAAATCCTCGAGAGTCCGAGAATACGTAATGCATCACGACGTTGTTTGCTAGCGGGAACCGATTGCTGGGAAGAAGACGGACTATGTGCATCGATCCCTGGCAAAGTCACGGTACGCGCACTCCCGGCACTTCGATGGAATGCGTCCAGCGTTTTCCATTTGCTTCGACGACATTGACGAGCACAAACCAGTCGCCAGCCATAGTAAACGACAGCGTACCCCGGTAGGATCCGGGCGCTACTTCGGTAAGCGTTGCGAACGTAGGTTTCATTCCCGCATGGTTCATGTTTCCCTCCACTTCGACGGTGGCTCCGGAAACTGCCTGCGATTCATCGGTTAGCGTAACGGTAACTTGCGCATCGCCGACCGACAGGGGTAAGGGGTTGAACGTGACCGTCACGCCGGCGGTCGCGGGTTTCTGTGGAGGCGTCTGGCAGCCACCCTGCACAACGATAGCGACGGCTAGCACGAGAATTGTCCCGTGGCGATGCACAGTACGTTTTCGACGAGGGCTGCGCGGGGTCATGTCGTTGATTGCCCCTGCTTTGTGGCCGGAGTTGCTCGGACCGACCAGAGAACGCAGAGACAGATGCAGGCCGCGACCCCACACAAGCTGAGGGCCACTCGGGCGCCGCCAGCATGTGGGATCGTGTGTAGCATGGTCCACCGCCATCCGGCAGTCACCACCGCCAAGACAACGAACAAAAAGCCGCTGATGATTGAACGCACAAGATTCATCGCATTGTTCTCGGAGCTAACTGGCAACGGTTGCGTGGCGCGTTTGCCACGCACATGAACAACCGGCATGGGCCTCTTCGCCGGGCAACGGAAACATGTGAAAGAACATGGCGATCACCATCGGAATGAAGACGATCGTATTGTAGAAAAGATGCAGTTCAACGCGGGGAACGATTAGTTGAATCAGGCTCATAGGGACCGGCGCACGAAACAGATTGTGATGCAGCAATACTTGGCTTTGCAGGATCGCATGTTCAATGTGATGCCAGAACTGTATCCAAAAGGCAATCATCCACCAGCGATAGGACTGGCCCACAAATCCCTTTCGCAACAACCATAAACCGATCAACATGACGAGTGCGTATCCATAGTGCAACGCCTCAGATTTGATCATCCAGGGAAACCATATCCCGAGTACACCTCGCGAATCGGGGATCGGCCAGCCTAATACGTAGACCTGCGTCGCCTGTGCCAAATGTTCCGCCCAGTGCGCCAGGACGATCGCCATGTAGATCCATAGCGATTGTTTGTGCCACGGACCGTTGATTCGTTGCATCCACGATTGCTCTGCGATCGGTCGTGGGATTTGACAAACACCACTAAAGTTCTGCATGAGACTACTCCATTGGGTTGGCAGCCATTGCCGCTACTGGCCGAGGCAACACACTTTCGGGTCCCAGCAATGGTCTCAGCGGCATTGCCGGGAATCCGGCAGGTTTGCGTTGCCATCCTGCTTTCACGACGGGTAACATGATGGCCAGCCACCATAGCGCATCGGCGGCAGAAAGTAGATGCCCGGTAAGACGCATGATCGTCTGTGATGCGAGCATTTCCCCTGGACTCAGGTCGGGAAAAAACCTCAACACGCCAAAGAAGAAGTAAACGAAGCCGGCCGACATTCGCAGAAGCGTTGGCGCGCGGTACTGAACTGGTGTGACAGTTGCCATTTTTGGAAATTCCCCAGAGGAGTCATGATCAGTCGTCCAGAATAACCATTCGAAGCGACTGCAGTATGTAGGCGCTGGGGCTGAATTTCGTAGGAATTCCGCCACAAAGCTGCGAAATCGCGGCCTTGCTCAACGCGCACGAGAAGGGTCCGTGGGTGGAGTATGGCGTCGCCACCCCTGCAGAACCCTTTGAGGATTTGATCGGACCGCACCTGCCGAGGGTGGTTGAAACAATATTGACGTCGTTCCATACCGCGCCGTCGCCGAAACAAGAAATGGGCTTTCGTTCCCATGCGTTGTTGCGTGATTCACTTTCGTCGTTTTCGGCTAATGTCAAGTGAGCCATCGGGCTGATAGACCCAGCTTACTCGGTCCATTTCGAAATGTAGCAGGGCATAGTTGCCCGAACGCGTCTTGAGCAAGAATTCGTTGCTTGTTAGAAACATCGTCCCAATTTCCATTGGTTGGTGAAATGAAAACACGCTGTTGAACTTGATGGCGTTGATCGCAGGCATTCGAGGCGGATGGCCGAGAACTCGGGTGTAGCGGACTTGTCCGATTCGGTCCTTCGAGGCGTGAACGGAAGCGAGAAACTGAGCCTGGCCGCTTTTCGATGGTGTAGTCGAACCAAGCAGATTGTCCTCATTCGACTCACCATTGGCAACGAACGCGTAGTGTAGTTCGAAGTCGGATTCTTGGTCTAGCTCTGCAAACTCCAGCTGATTGTTTAAGAAAACGAAGCCGTAGGATGGTTCATTCAATTCGCTCAATCGTGGCTCTGAATCCCTGGGAATCCTTAATGTACCCGCTGGTAATTCAATATTGCGATCCGGTTCCAAGCGAAAATCCAATTGTTCGTGTATGTCACTGGAACGGGAGAAGTCCGCACGAGTGCAGTCGTAACCTTCTTTCGTCACACAAAAGGCGAGTTGCGTCCTCATTAAACGGAATTCATCATCCGGAACCGCGATGGCCGGGAATTGATACCGTCCGCCCTGATCTGTCGTCGTCTCGAATGCCTCGTTTTCGGGACTTCCCGGTCCGTGATACCTCATCTTCATGCTGATTCTTGCGTTAGCTATTGGCAGGCCAGTGGCATCGTCCACAACAGTGCCTTGAAACTGGTTTTGGTCGGTGTTGCAACCCCCACAAGACATCAGGAACAGGAATCCAAGTGTGGACAGAAAAGGAAAACCAATGGTGAAGTATGACGCTTTAAACTCACTGGTTGCGAAACACATTCGGATGCTCATGTTGATTTCGTGCTTGTTTTTTGG
>JAGQPD010000882.1 GCA_020426865.1 Planctomycetales bacterium | reverse complement strand
CGCCAGGCGTCTCGCGATCGCGTCGCGGATAGAATTCACGAAAGAACACCGGCAGAAAACGATACGTTCGGTAACCTTTCGAAATCAAGTACCAATACAGCGGCTCCGGCGCCACTTCGTCACGCAACTCCATCGCCAAACGGCCCCATTCGCGCACCAACGCCGTTTCGTTCCAATGCTCGGGATCGACAATCGTGTCCCCCGAGAACAACGCATGAGTCACTCCGCCAAGCGCCGGTGCTTGTACCAATACCTGAGTCGAAAACCCACACAACTTGCCGGTCTCTGCGTGCCGCAACTGGATAACCCACTGCTTGCGCGACAGATCCCGCTCAAACCGACCACGGTCGACCGGCTGGTAGTATCGCGCGAATAGGTCAAACATCTCATCCTGCTCCGCGATCGTCAAGTTCGCCGCGTGCGCGCGATGGCTGACAAGTGTCATTGTTGGCAAATCCTGATTATTGCGGCCATGTCGCGTGAGCTTAACGTGAATGTTACAGACAACCTAACTCCAAATAGATATCACGCCCAGCATACCTCGTCGGATCGATTTCGTCGTCCCAATACACCAGATATACGTGCGTGACATACCGAAACAGACTGTTACGGTGGATTGTATCAAAGAGCCGATCACGCTCAAACACGCCCAACAGTAGGCTCGAACATTCCGGCCACTTTTCCGCGATGTGCTGTCGCGCTCTGCTGATCATTCCTTCCAACACGCCTTCTTCTCCCCGCGCTACGATTGGCAACGCTCCGATCACCGACTCGAATGCACATCCTACATCCGGAAATCGTGGCCAGCGCATGATTCGTGCCGCCGCATTCCAATACGGCCGTAGCCACCGTAACCTTCCGCCATATCCTTCGACCACCGACTGTTTGAATCCACGTTGATCCCACAACGCCAAGCTCCCAACAATCCTTCCCTTTCGCCGGGCGATCAGCACATCTTCCCACGCCAAATCTCGAAACGTTGCCTCCCGCCCCACAAAATCACGCTCGTCGTAACACGGAAAAAACAACCGCTCCACTCCCTGCATATGTAGATAATCTATATATTCGGGTAATTCCTGCGGTTGTAGGCCGGCAACGTTGAGATCACCGGACAGCGACGGTTGTTTGTGCAGCCACCGAGAACGCGCTGAAATGACACATGTATGGTACTGTCCCAAGCGATAGTAGTGGGGCATGCCGCGACGGTTGGCGGCGATCGTCGTCAGAGCTGACGGGTTGCCGTCGGCGATCGTCGTCAGGTACATGGTAGTGGCACCGTCACCGTGTAGCTGGCGGAAGTGACGATATCCACGCGCAAGCAGGGTTCCTCCTCGGTGTTGCGGCAAGATCCTCAAGCCGGAAAGGTAGCCGACCGCGAGTTTTTCACCATCGACAAATCGCGGTCGAACGCTGCGAGTACCGAAGCCGACGATGCGATCGGGTTCTCCTGTGCGACCACCAACCTGCACGCCCACCAGTGTCTGGCGCGTGGGGCCTTCGACCACGCCGGCGTCGAAGTAGTTGGGTTCACGTCGGAGGGTAACGCGAAGATCACCGTCCATTGGACACTGCCGTATGACTTCGCGCAATTCGGCCTCGTCTCTGGCGGTCGCCAGGCGAAACTGATATCGCTGCCCCGGGATGGCGGCACTCAAGCCTTGAGCAATTCGCCTTGCCACTGCTCATCTCCCATTGGCAAACCGCTGCGACCTTCGATATCCCAATGATGCAACGCGTTGATCGCCCAATAGTTCCATACCACATACGGACTACGACGGTTGGTCGCTGCCATACCGCGGCGAGCAATGCTGGTCCAGCTGTAGAATGATCGTCGCGCATCGAGGCATTGCTGGGCGAGTTCATCGGGCGACATGGTCTTGGGTTGAAACGGGATCATGTTATAACGATACTGCGGGTCGAGCCACCAGGCGTCATACAACAGTCGTCTTTCCGCCCGCATCCGATCGTAAAGTGGCGTTCCCGGAAACGGCGTTACGTGATTGAACGCCGCTATGAACAGGCCTTCGTCGTTGGCAAAATCGACCGTCCGCTGGATGGTCTCGGGAGTATCGTGATCATAGCCAAACATGAAGGTCCCGTAGACAGACAGACCATGTCGCCGCAAATTGGCCAGGGCGACTGGTGGGCCGCCGCGCATCAGATTGAACGTCTTGTTCATTTGCTGCAGGCTGCTCTGGTCGAGCGACTCAATGCCGATCAACACGCCCTGGCATCCACTTTGTTTCATCAACGTTAGCATCTCGTCATCGTGAGCCACATTGATGGCAGTTTGACCGACCCACCGCAGTCGGTAGGGAATCAGGGCACGCATCAGTTCCTTTGCTTCGTCGGTGCCAGACGTAATATTGTCGTCAATAAAAAAGATCATTTGCCCACGCCGACGCACTCGCTGAATCTCTTCGATCACCCGATCGACCGCTCGGTGATGGTGTGCTGCCTGATAAAACGACGTTATGGCGCAAAAATCACAGCGGAAACGGCAGCCACGAGCGAATTCCACCAGCCGAATGGGGAGGTAACGTTTTCCCTGGAAGATCGTCCGGTCAGGTGCCACGTCGACCGTCGCACGCCTCGCGGCCCGGTAAATCTTCTGCACGGTGCCGTGTCGAAAATCGTCAATCACCGCCGCGAACGTACTCTCAGCTTCACCGACGACGACGGCGTCGGCATAATCTGCAACCTCGTCTGGGCACAACGTCGCATGGAAACCTCCCATCACCACGGGAATACCCCGTTGCCGATATTCGCTGGCAATCTGGTAAGCTCGGCGGGCCGTGTAGGTTTCGATGCTGATAGCGACAAGATCGGTAGGTTCGTCAAATGCAATGGGCTCCAAACGGTCGTCATAGAACCGGGTATCAACGCATTTTGGTGTGAGTGCAGCGAGCATCGCTGCCGGAATCGGCTCCATGCACCAAGTGCGAATGTATCGCCGCATGCCACGTCGGCGACCGACACAAGGATGGATGATGGTCAGTCGAAACGGTCGCTGTCGCACCGATCGCCCCATGGCATGTTCTTGCTCGATGGAAGCCGTCATGACCGCACCAGCAGGCTTTCAATGGGGGCATCACAGGTGTAAAACCGATGCAGATGGTAGGCGTAGTGGCGGTATCCGAGATTTGTAAGAAGTGCCAACATCTTGCGCGCCGGCGATCGCCAGATGCGACGGGCGATATTGCCA
>JAGQPD010000881.1 GCA_020426865.1 Planctomycetales bacterium | reverse complement strand
CTATCGAGATCACCCCGATGGAGAACAACACTTCCAGCAAGCTAACACCATGTCGCCGCATGCTAGTTTCCTCCCATCGATTGCGCAGAACGTGCAATCTCGCGTGCGGCTGGCACTGTGCCGCCAAGGTTTTCGGCCGTCGTGACGGTTCCCGTGAGCGTCCCAATCGCCAGCCAAACATTGCTTAAGTCTTGCAAGTTATTTGGGTCGGCGGCGGGGTCCGCGAGCATCACGGGGCTTGTCGTTGTTTGTTCAAACTTTCCAATGAGCAAGTAGATTGTGCCATTCGGACGCTGGCCACCATACGTTAAGATCCCGCTGCTGTTGTAGAAGCGTGTGTAGACTCTGGAAATACCGCCACCCGGCTCAAACATGATCACGACCGGCTGATCGTTTAAGTTTGTTGTCGTATTGGTGTACCTGGCGTCAAAGAAGGTCGCACCGGGATGCGAAGCCGTTGAGTCGAGGCCGATCCCCGAATATTCCAGATCAACTACAGTACCGCCGCCCATTTGTACTGAATTCAAAGGAGATTTGAGTGGTTGGCGGAATACTGTGTACGGCACTCCGGCTAACACAGGCGGTGGTGGAACCGCCGTGAGCGTGGTCGCCACCGGAGCATTAACTCCTGAGGGGACTGAGACCAAAACTCGATAGTGAGGAAAACTCGTACCCGGGTCGGAGATGTTGGTGATCTGATAGCTTGGACCTTTATTGTCGAACTGAATAAAGTCGCCAACGTTGGCTAACGAGCGGCGCGGGTCCGATGCAATGTATAACGAGGCACTTTCGGCTTTGCTAATCAGAATCTGACTGGCGAATCCGTCGAACGTCCCGCTATTGGCCGGAACATCGTCAACTAGATAGGCCAATGCATCAACGAAATCGCCAGTGTATGGCGGCGGTGTCTCAGCCATATGAACCTCGAACGAGGCGTTTGACCCTGGTGCCGAGCGGTCAATCGAGATGCCGACCGGGCGACCGATTTCCCTTGCGCGAGATTTCGCCATGGCACACATTACGTTCAACTGCCGCGCGGACTCACGCAGCTGAGCGTCTTTTAAGGCTGGACGCATCAACGGGACGACCGACGCCAGCAGAATAACGCTGATGGTTACAACTACCAGCAATTCGACCAGCGTCATTGCGCGGCGCAGCGTCATTCGATGCCTATAACGAAATAGCAGCATGAGCTAACTCTCATCCAGAAGATGATTGGTAATATTGTCCGTGTAGTTGATCTCACCATTCATATCCGAATCCATTCGCGTTCCTATCCAGGATGAGCCCGGGGAGGGGACGTAAGGATCGTTGGGGGGATCAGTCAAATTGTAGAAAATCGGAGTGCCGCCTGGATCGTCAATCAGAATGTCGTACCGACGATCCGGTCCGCTGGAATAGATCAACGGGATCAAGCGATAAGTAGCCCTTGTGTCGACATGGTGCGGGTCAAAAGAATCGGCGGCGATGTTCGCATCAAGTGGCTGCACTTCACTGTCGTAGCCAGCGGGCCAACGCAGAAACTCGATGGGGTGCCCCCAAGCATCGAGGATCTCTAGCATACCGTCATCATCAATGTCGCCAATCTCTGAATCCTTAAAAAAATCAATTCCCCGCTGGTCGCCCTCTCGAATTGAAGAAATGATCAAGTAAAGACACTCCGCACCTCGATGCGAGTCCGTCCACTTGGTTGGGTCGGTCCAACTCGCAGTAGCACCGTGTTTGGCTTTGATCGCAACATCGGCCCGACGACGGTAGGACAGCCATAACGACGGGGCCGGCATAGCCCCGGGCCAAAGCGCAGCCGGCGTACCTGCCAAATCACTGATTCGGTCCGGCAACTCCATTCGCATTAGGTGGCGCAACCGATCAAGTCGTATCCGAGCTGTACCGCTATCATAAACTCCGTTGCCATTCTGATCCGTGTATGTTTCCCCCGTATCCCACTTCCCGTTGCCATTACCATCAACGAACGTCTCGGGAATTACAGGCCAACGACGAGGTGGACCCGATGAGGG
>JAGQPD010000880.1 GCA_020426865.1 Planctomycetales bacterium | reverse complement strand
GCGACAGGGCTACGGAAATCGTCCATCGTCGGAATGGATCCTCATCAAGACTCTTTTCGGCCCTCGCGCGGCTTTCGTCGCGTCGTTCACCTCGGTTTATCGGTAACATTGATTCCTTGTTAATTGCAGCATTGTGGAGGAGAACTCATGAAACGTAGTGGTTGGTTGCTGGCAGTCGCTGCCATCTGCTTGTCGGTCGCGGCGTCGGCCCAGGCGGAACTAAAGCACCGTTACAGCTTCACCGACAACGCCGACGATTCGGTGGGCGGTGCCAATGGCGTGGTCGTCGACGCCGGAACAACGCCGAACGCGGTATTTTCCGGTGGTCAATTGGATCTGTCCGCCAACGGCACGGAAGGTTCGAATGGCATTGTCGAAGATGCATATGTCGATACTGCCCAACGGGATCGTATCGGGTGCCGTAAATTCCGGCACCAATGGTGCGATTAGCTTTGAATTCTGGGCGACCGTGGCAGAGACACGCACGTGGCAACGGTTTGGTGACTTTGGCACGAGCAATAACGGTGAAGACACCTCCGCTTCGGGAAGTATCTCGTCGTATCTCTTGATCACGCCGAATTCTGGCCGCTTTGGCGACGGTCTAGAAATCACCAACCACCCTGCATCCAATGCGGGCGAACCCAATGCAGGAATGGCTGGCCCGTACCCCGTCGGCACGGAACATTATGTTGTCGCGGTTTACGATCACACCAACACGTTCGCGGGTGCCAACGGAACGATGACGCTGTATTTCGATGGCGTGGGGATCGCCTCGAACGAGATCCATCCCGACCTCGACATGCGGACCATGAATGACAACAACAACTGGCTGGGCCGTTCGCAATGGAACGACGCGGTGTTCGATGGTTCCTACAACGAATTCCGCATCTGGGACGAAGCGCTGCCAGCTGACTACGTCCGTCGTGCCTATCAAGCTGGGCCTGACGCCGTCGTGACCGTTCCCGAACCCGCTGCCGCCACGATCGTGGCGCTGTTGAGCTTGTTGGCTGTCCCGTTCCGTCGCCGCTTTGCTCGCTAACGCGGGCGTTAGGCAGGATGGCGATTGCCGCCACCGTTCGACCAGTGTGCTACATTAGTCAACAAGAAAACATTCCCCTCCGTAAACATTTTTTCACGGAGGCTTGGCCGGCCCGAATCGGTCGGAATCGGGGACGCCTGGAAGTCGTAGCCCGGGCCGTAGCGGCGGGCCCCATCGAGGGCCCAAAGCGGAGGAGCGGGCTACCGATGGCGATTCGGGAGAGTAACAGCGTCTCGATATCTTGGATCGTACAGGAATCCGCCCGCTCGAATCCGCGTTGATGATGGGAACGACGCCACCGATTGGGCCAACGGGGGTTGGCGGGTCGGTGTCCGATGTTGGCCGTGCTCGACCATGGACACTTTGGCAAATCAATCGACGGCGACACGAACGGTCCTGATACATTTCTCCGGCTAAATTTGTGTACCCGCAAATTTAGGGGGAGGGCCGGCCACGTAGTGGCTGGCGAGGGGCGTGGGGCTTTCGTCGCCATTGGTTGAGATGGCCGCGGGAATGGAACTACCGACGGCTCGACGGTGTTGGAATGTCGATTCGGAGGTGTTCGACGATAAACCGTTTGACCGTTCGATGGTCGGTGTTGTTCGCGACGTGCAACGCGATGCTTATCGCGAGTAGTAACCAAGCGAGCAGGCCAAGGGCGTTTCGCTCATCATGGTGCATGTCTTCCCCGCTCATCTATCGGAAGGGTGAAGCTACCCAGTTGCGGCAACCGTTGCACGGTCGACATCATGGCTTAGAAGTATTTCTCAAAGTCGTTGCCGCGAGCTCGCCTCGGCGACCGTCTCACGGTCGGTTGTGGGCCAGCTGCTCGGCCAGCGGCAAAGGCCCGCAGGTCCTCGACGGCGATGCGATATCGTGGGCGTCCGCCGATTTTGGTGGCGACATTGATGGCCCTGAGTTCCCCCGACTGTATCCAAGCCAGAACCTTGTGCGGTTTGACTTTGAAAACCCTAGCGACTTCCGGAGGCGTCAGCATTCCCTCGAAACTGGGTAAGCGGGCGTCACCAAGGGGGACGCCCGTGTCTTCAGTGACTTGTTGGAAATCGCCTACGCCATCCTTGTCACCGTCGACCGAACTGTTTTGCGTACCTGTCGACATCTGCCTCCGATGGTAGGGTCACCCAGAAGTGGAACAGGTCTCCCTCGCCCACCGGCGTCAATACTAGCTCGATGGCCTCATCCCCATTCTCGGATGGAATACGAAGCTCACCACGATTCTTTCCGAGAAGAAATGCCTTCGCTAAGATTAGGTCGAGTATGACATGAACCTGTTGCTGTTTTCCCTCTGGACTCCAAAGGCCCAGCTTTTTGGGAAACGGACCTATGTACTTCTCCCACGCGGCTCGGCTGAGACAAACCGGAATTTTGAGTGTCGTGTTTTGCGGCATGATTGCGATTGATTGTTCGAGAACCATCATCATCACTTGCCTCCCAACGAATACGACCGCAGCCAAGTTTGAGCCAATTCAACGGCCTCCCGTAACAATGCAACATCCGATAGGCCTGTGAACTTGTCGGAGTTCGACCATTCACTACCTACCTGGTAACGCCTTACTACGTTCACGTTGTGGAACACGTTGCCGTTCTTGTCGTGGTTTTCCCAGATGGTGACACGGATTGCCCCCAAGCGTTCCTCGAAGACGAGGTTATCGGGTTTGCTATCCGGTTGCGGTTCTTTTTTTTGTTTTGTCATCGTTTGTTTCTCCATTCCATTTGCACTGTCATCACGGAATTGCAACGACAGGGAGCGAAGTCGTAAACTAATCTTGTTCGCTCTTGCACTATGGTGCATGAGTGTGAAACGCGAAGCGATTTCGCAACGTTAGATGCGTACCAGTTTCGGGATGTTGGAATCTATGGATGGGGCCGATAAACTGGTCGAGTGTCACCATTCGTGCAGCAAGGCGAGTTACTTCTATGGCCGATATTCGAACTGAGATTCATGAGCATTTTGGCGAACCCTGCGAATTCTTCCCTGTCGTTCGTCACGAGGTTCAAACCTACGAACGTCCGAACCTGCAATTAGCATTGGATGAGTTTGTAAGCGAAGCCAAGAAAAGCTCGCTGGTCGGCGTGATCGAACGGGACTATGACGCCACACTGACCCGGCTGGTTAGTCAGAACGCTGTTACCGACTTTTCCAAGGGGCCGGTTGAGTTTCTGGACTGCGAGCTCGGACCTGACGAAAGACTGACGTGTGTTAAGCGAGGTCTCTATCTGGTTGAATCGGCGGATGGAGACAGGTCGGTTATCCTCGTTGGAGCTGCCAAAGACGACTATCCGCCAAGAATCTTACTGGAGGTGATGGCCCGATCGCAGAAAGACGCCGAAACGGTTTTGCGCCACCTGACGCGAGCGGTACGGCTGGGTAAGGCATACCGTGGCCGGGTGTTTTCCTTGGGACGGGATTATCACGGCGCCGTCCATGTGAAGTTTCACACATTGCCCGAGATTACCCGGGAGTCGATCATCTTGCCGGCGGTTCTTTTGGAGCGAATCGAGCGTCACACAATCAGCTTCTCCCGTCACGCTGCAAGACTGCGAGAGTGTGGACGACATTTGAAACGCGGGTTGCTCCTGCATGGATCACCCGGGACGGGTAAAACGCTCACCGCCATGTATCTGGTTTCTCGGATGGTGGATCGAACCGTGATTATCTTGACCGGAGAAGGTATGGGTTCGATCGAAGCAGCTTGCCATTTGGCGCGGATGCTCGAACCAGCAACCGTAATTCTGGAAGATGTGGATCTCATCGGCACACAGCGCGGCTACCAGACGCTGAACGCTAACGCACTGTTATTTGAGCTCCTCAACCAGATGGATGGACTTGGCGAGGATTGCGACGTACTGTTTGTGTTGACCACCAACCGCCCTGATGAACTGGAGCCGGCACTAGCATCTCGCCCCGGTCGCATTGATCAAGCATTCGAGGTCCCGCTTCCCGATTCCGATTGCCGCAAACGATTGCTTGAGCTTTACGGTAAGGGGTTGCACGTCGAGATGGGTGATGCCGAGTCCATTGTCGAGCGACTGGACGGGGCAAGCGCGGCGTTTATCCGCGAACTCTTGCGAAAAGCATCACTGCTGGCAGCGGACGATGACGATCAGGTGATCAACGTTCGACAGCGCCACCTTGAAGAGGCATTGACCGAGCTTCTCGTTGCCGGTGGTCGACTAACGCAGACCCTGTTGGGCGCTCGAGAGGGGCGTGTCGCTCGTGGTTCCAATGGCGAATAGTAGCCTGCTGGTACCGGCGACAGAGAAGAGGAACTCGTACCTCCACAAACGTGACGAGATCACGAATTGACATAGCCACTTATGTGCGTCCCGATTTCGACATGAACTGAAACCGACCGACCGTCCAAAGTGGCTCCCTTTAGGGAACAAGTGTC
>JAGQPD010000879.1 GCA_020426865.1 Planctomycetales bacterium | reverse complement strand
GTAATCAGGAGCTTTCACCCGAAAACGCGCCGCTGCCGGATGCCTCGTTTCAGGCCGCGTTGCTTCCCTATTGGGACGACATCGACGAAACAGAGGGCCGCGTGTTGTGGCAGGAGACACTCGTCGGCGGTATTCGCACGTTGATTGTCCAGTGGCAGTCACGGCCGCTATTTCCCGATGACGGTAACGGAACGTTTCAACTGCAACTGTTCGAAACCGGCACCGTGCTGGCGAGGTTCGCCTATCGCGATGTCAACTTCCTGCCCGGTGACAGTTTCGGTACCGGTGCCACCATCGGTGTGCAATTGGCGGACAGCACGGCGATTCAATATAGTTACAACGAGTCGAGCGTGAATGCCGGTGACGTGATTGAATTCATCCGAGTCCCTGGCACGATCGACATTGACGAATTTCGATTTGACGTAACGCCCGAGATGGTCAACGTGCCGATCGATTTTATTTTATCCGGCCAGGACATCGATCTGAGTGGCGTCGCGATGGACATAGTGGATCTTACGACGTCCGCTACGTTGACCGTCCTTGGGCCATCGGATATCGCTGATTTGTCCCAGGAAAATTACCTTCCAGCGACCGCTGGCCCGTATTTAATTCGTTTGTATCTGGATCAAACGACCGACTATGTATTGGCCATCGGCAGTGCCACGTCGTTTGGAAGCGACTTGGGTGGCCGGGAATTAGCAATGGGATACGTTTCGGATTCCCCGATTGAGTTGCAAATCGAACAGCGAAACGACCCGGCCGCATTCGTCGACATCGCGGCAAGTGGGACGCAACTCGCTTTGGAGGACGATGGCGAGGTGACGATCACGACCACGGTTGGCAATTCGCTGTTTCCGGCCGGGGCGATTACCGTAGGAAACAACGGTGGCATACTTGTAGGGAGCAACACTGGCCTGCCGTCGATCAACAGTCCTTTGCCAACGATCGCCTTTCTGAGAGCGTTGTTACCATATTGGGATGACATCGATGCAACGCGAGGCGGTGTCTATTGGCAGGAGCGCCTGGTCGACGGTATTCGAACCCTGATAGTGCAGTGGGACAAGCGACCCTTGTACCCAGACACAGGGGAGGGGAGCTTTCAGCTGCAGTTGTTTGAAAGTGGTCCCATCTTGGCTCGCTATGCGTACCGTGACGTGGAATTTGGCGAAGGTGCCAGCTATGGTTCATCGGCCACGATTGGCCTGCAGCTGGATGTCGAGACGGCTCGACAGATCGGTTTCAATCGGACGAGTATCATCAACGGCGATGTGATTGACATTCTCCCTCGCGACTTCGACGAGTTCTCTCTTGTAGCATCGACGGGCGAAATTGTGTCATTGGCAACACGGATGCCATCGAATTCCGTTGCACAAACATCGGCCGGCGCCTTGCATCCACGTCTGGAGGTGATCACTGCAGGGGGCGAAGTGTTGGCGTCCGATGTTGGCTCATCTGCAGACGGGACAAACTCAGAGCTTACGTTTATCGCGCCGTCAAGCGGTCAATACCTTGTGCGGGTGATCAGTGAGGGTGGCGAGGGTGCATATCAGCTGTATGTTTGGCGGGATGGTGCCCGACCGGTATCGGGAGATTTCACGGGGGACGGAACGGTGGATGGCCGTGACTTTCTGCGGTGGCAACGCGGGCTTGGCACTTTTGTCGTACCCTTCACGTCGAGCGACGGCAATGGCGACGGTATGGTCGATGCTGTCGACTTTGGTATTTGGCACTCCGCCTGGCGCAATCCCTTGGACGACTATGCTGACGCGCCGTCGGCGGCCTGGTTTATCTCACCTGGTACGGCATTGCATGGGAACCTTAGCCATGGCGACGTAGACGTCTTCGCGGTTGTGGGGACGCCTGGTCGCGAAATGGTTGCGACGGCGGTTCCGGACGGGGCAGGCATTATTGACATCGTCGTATTGTCGGCCGACGGAACAACGGTCGTGGCAGCGGAATTGGACGGACTTGATGCCTCCGTAAGCTGGTTGCCAGACGATGGCGGGATCTACTACGTCCGCGTTGAGCCGCATAGCAGCAGTGTTGGCGAATACAACCTGACAATTACGGCGGATGACTATGCGAATGGTCCTGTTTTTGCGAAGTTGATGACGTTACCGGCGACGGCCGGAGGCCGTCTGGAAGCGGCCGGTGACTCGGATTGGTTTCGAGTCCGTGCGGTTGCCGGAGCGACATATAAGTTCGCGGCTGTCACCACGATCGCTGGTGCCGAATTGCGGTTGATCGATGCGGATGGGGTCACGGTCCTGTCGGCCGATGCGAACGGTGCCCCGTATTTGCTTTCGCATCGAGCGGCATCCAATGGCGATCTGTACCTGGTCATTCGTTCGGCCAGTGAGGCCACCGGCGACTACACTGTTGAGTTACAGGTTGATGATCACGGCGATGAAGCAAGCCAGGCGACGACATTTGGCCTGCCCGGCGAACTCGGCGGAGAGATTGAAAACGTCGGCGACAGCGATTGGTTTTCATTCATGGCTACCGCGGGTCATGGGTATTTTATCAAGACCGTCCTCGGGACACTTGCCGATTCCACGTTAACCTTGTTCGGAACGGATGGTGCGACGCAGTTACGCTTCGATGATAACGGCAGTAGCGGCCTGGCTTCGTTCATTGCCTGGGTGGCACCGTCAAGCGGTCAATACTATGTCGCGGTGCAGGGGGCCAACGCGAGTCTCGGGAACTACCAATTGGTAGTCACGGAGGGAGACGATCATGGCGATGATCCGTCGGTTGCAACGCCCGTGTTGGTTCCCAGTACTACGACGGGCGACATTCACATCCTTGGCGACGAGGATTGGTTTTCCTTCGAGGCCAGGGTGAATCGGCAATATCGCATCGAGGTCCGTTTGAACAGTTTGACTGACTCTTATTTGACTCTGATCGGCGCTGACGGTGTGGCACTGCTGGATTTCGATGACGATAGTGGCGTCGGTTTGGGTTCACTCATCAATTGGTCTGCTCCGTCGGACGGAACCTACTTTTTTATTGTGGAGGGATTGGGTGGAGCTACCGGAACTTACGAGGTGCTCATTACCGACACGGGTGGGCCGCGACGGCCACTAGCGACGGCATCCACGTTAGGTGACCCGGCCGTGATCGATCAGGCGATCGCGTCACTGACCCGGCCGGGAGAACGAATGGCCACTCGCTCGGTTTGGTGATCGTTTCGAACGTTGATCCAAGCGAAGGGCGCACTAGCTACTTCGCGCGCTGGACGTGCCCCATGACCGCTTCGTGGCGATTGAGATAATGGTCCAGGTGTCCGGTCAAGTTACTGACTCGCAACGCGTCCAGGTTGGCTTCGTGGAGTCCGGCGATCCGGAACAAGCCGTTGCGAGTGGCGATGCGGCGTTTGAGCCGTACAAGTTGACCGATCATATAACTGTTGAGGATCGGCAAATTATCCAGCTCGAGAACCACGCGGTAAACCAGGTGTTCGTCGAGCAATTGCCAAATCGAGTCCGCCAAGTCGACACGATCGAATTGGTGACCAGGAGAAGTGTTGGGGCGAATGAACAGCCATTCGGGACCACGTTCCACTTCCAACGTCCAGCCTTCCGCAAGTCCTGTCAACATTGCTTCGCCTCCTTTGACTGGCTGCCACTAGCAGCCGATGTTGGGTAGCCGCCATGAACGAGTCGCATTGTCAGCAGAGCAACTCGGCTTGCCTGAGTGCGCACACTGAAACCACCGGCCGAACACAGCGCTGCTTACTCATAGAATGCCTACACGTCATGTTATGATTCGGAAATCGCTGCGCCAACAGCGAATTAGAAAGAATTCGCAAATGTCAGGGTCTTTTCGGCCAAAGGGCGTTTGGCACAATATCGCTAATTACGGCCCTTGTGATGGCCGATGCTGTGTGCAGGAATAGCGACAAACCGCCGATGGCGCGCACATACCCCCTTGTTGAAAAGAGCGACTTGCCGCGATAATCAGCCTCAATGAGCTGATTTAGGTAGTTGGAACGGGCCAGTGCGGTAATGCTGCAATTTCAGCAGGCAATCGCTCGGCCTCGCTCCGGTTTAGCAGATTTTCTCCACTACCATCCTTTTTTACTTCGATCCAGAGAGGACCATTGAAAATGGCAACACGAACAGGCGCTGTCACGCTGAAAGGTAACCCCGTTGATCTGGCTGGCAACGAGCTCAAAGCGGGTGACAAGGCCCCCGATTTTTCTTTGCAAAACACGTCGCTGGAAGAAGTGACGCTTGCCAGTAGCACCGGCAAGACTCGCATTATTGCCACGATTCCGTCGCTAGATACTCCCGTCTGCCATGAAGAGACAAAGAAGTTCAATGATCAGGTGAAGTCGTTAGGTGGGGTCGAAGTACTGGTTGTGAGCATGGACCTGCCCTTCGGGCAGAAACGTTGGTGCGGGTCGGAAGGGGTCGATCAGGTGACGACCTGCAGCGCCCATCGTTGCACCAAATTCGGCGAAGATTACGGTGTCCTCATCAAGGGCGGGCCGCTCGATCGTTGTTTGGCGAGAGCGGTGTTCGTGGTCGATGGCAGCGGGGCCATCAAGCACGTTGAATATGTCAAAGAGATTGCCGAGCACCCGAATTACGACGCAGTCATTGCCGCGGCAAA
>JAGQPD010000878.1 GCA_020426865.1 Planctomycetales bacterium | reverse complement strand
GTCAAGGGGGACTACGTGCTGCACGACAGGGACATCGTTGAGCTACACGTCTGAGCTGGCGCGCCAGAGAACATGATTACGAACAACCAAATCGCTGAAACGTTCGAACAGATTGCGGATTTACTCGAATTCCAAGGGGCGAATGCCTTTCGTATCCGCGCCTATCGCAACGGAGCCCGATCCGTTCGCGACCTGGCGGATCCGATCGCCGGTCTCATGCAAGATCCGGAAGTCGATCTCACGAAATTGCCAGGGATCGGGAAGGATTTGGCCGCTAAATGTCGGGAGCTGGTCGAACACGGCACGATCGCCATGCTCGAGGAACTGCTGCGCGAGATTCCCGTATCGGTGTTATCCCTATTGCGGATCCCCGGCTTGGGGCCGAAGAAGGCCGCGGTCTTGCATCGTGAACTCGGCATCGACAATCTGGAACAGTTGGCCGAGGCCTGCCAGTCGGGAACAGTCCGCAAGCTCAAGGGATTTGGCGCCAAGACCGAGGAGCAAATACTTAAGGGAATGGCGATCGCGGAGGCGGCGGGACAGCGGATCTACTGGGCGCGGGCCGACGAGATCGCTCAGCGGTTACGCAGCTTCCTGTCGTCGTGCGAAGCGGTACGTCAACTGGAACTAGCGGGCAGCTACCGCCGAGGCAAGGAAACCGTGGGAGATCTCGACGTCTTGGTCGATTCTTCGAACGTGAATGAAGTGATGGACCGATTTCAGCAATTCGAAGACGTTGCTGACGTGATCCAGCGAGGAGACACCAAAATGTCTGTTCGGCTGAGGTCCGGGCTCCAGGTCGATTTGCGAGTCGTACCGACGGCATCGTTTGGGGCCGCGCTGCAGTATTTCACCGGCTCCAAGGAACACAATGTGCTTGTTCGAGGTCGCGCCAAGGAGTTGGGGCTGCGCGTCAACGAATACGGTGTTTACCGAGCCGGTGAGAACGGCGAGGCGGTCGGGCCATCGATTGCCGGAAGCACGGAGGAAGATGTCTATCGGGCCATAAAGCTCCCGTGGATCGCGCCCGAGTTGCGTGAGGCGCGGAAGGAATTGCAGTGGGCGGAACAGGGAGAATTGCCCACGTTGATCACGGCTGAGGATCTAATTGGCGATTTGCATATGCACACCACCGCGACCGACGGAGCCGCCAGTATCGAGGAGATGATCGCGGCCGCCAGACAGCGAGGGCTCCGTTACGTCGCCATCACGGATCATTCGCGGCGAGTCACGATGGCCAACGGTCTCGATCCCAAACGCTTGCGCAGTCAATGGCAGCAGATCGACAAGCTACGTGCCTCGATCCCTGACGACTTCGTGGTGCTCAAAGGAATTGAGTGCGACATCTTGGAAGACGGTACCATGGATTTGCCAGACGACGTGCTGGAGGAAGCGGATTGGGTGATTGCCAGCGTCCATTACGGCCAGAATCAATCACGAGAGCGAATCACCGAACGGATCGTATCGGCGCTGGAGAACCCACATGTCGACGTGATCGCTCACCCAACGGGCCGATTGATCAATCGCCGCGAACCGTATCAAGTGGATCTGGAGGCAGTGATGCGGGTTGCCAAGCAACACGGAAAAATATTGGAACTGAATGCCAATCCCGCGCGGTTGGACTTGAATGACGTCCACTGTGCGGCCGCCAAGGCAATGGGGATTCCGATTGTCATCAGCAGCGATGCCCATAGCGTTGAGGGGTTAGACGTGCTGCGGTATGGCGTACTCCAGGCGCGTCGGGCCGGGTTGACTCGGCACGACGTCGCCAATACCCGCGGTTGGCCCGAACTGAAGAAAATCATGGGCCACCCGCACGCGAAACAGCAATGAAGGATCGGCCTTCAACGCACGCAAAGGCGCGACGGCCATGCGTGCGTTACGACCGCTTCGGCGATACTTATTTATGTTCAAACGCCGGTTCTTTACCTTCGTACGCTCGATATAGATCGAGGATCGCTTTACGCAGTGTCTCGGCCGTAGCGGGCTCCGCGTTCTGCTTGCACTTCATCGCAGCCACCATCACAGCGTGGGCCGCCGTGAGTTGCTTGACGTAAGCGGGGTTGTCGGCCTTGATGCGTTGCGTGAGAAAGTACTGGGCGACAATATGTTGGATGTTGGTCGCGTGGTCCTCTTTCGTACTGATCCATCTTCCTAACTGGTTGGCCGACAGGGCGTCGGTCTTACTGGCCAATTCTTGGACGTTCGAAATGGCTTTGGCAATTGTGTCGGTGTCCTCCAGCATCTCCTCGAAGCGACGTTGATCGCCGTAGATGCCGCAAGGCACTTCGCAGTGGGCATGGACCAGTGAGGCGACGCCAAGTAGTATCAAGATCGCGCTGGCCGTCGTACGATGGAATCGTTGCATTACATTCACTCCTGTTTCGATGTCTAGAAATACCTCTCCCTCTGGCGCACACGGGCGCCAGCTCACCAAGCCCAGTTTCGACGACGGGCCCGCGGCTCGCAAGGGTCGGTTCCCATGAGTATGGGAAATGGACGCGGGAGCGTTCCGCTTCACATCAATGGATTCGCCGCAAGAAACGGTGTGCCAAAATCAGATTTTGACTATTTTAGACGTGGTTTTTCCTTATTTTTCGTCTGGTAAAATCGGTAAAATCGCTTAAAGTAGGAACTAGCTTATAAGGGGCTCCGTCTACATGCACAACGCTGCTTCGAATCCTGGAGGAAAGACATGCTGAAGTACGCCTCGTTGGTCACGACTTTGGTTTATTTTGCGTTTATGGCATCCGCATCGGCGGAACTGGTTGTGCATTTGGGTTTCGACGAGGGGACGGGTTCGATCGTCACCAACAATGGTCGGAGTGGCGGACTGAACAACGGTGTACTTGGGAGTACGACTGTATTCGCGCCTGGGAAGTTGGGGAGCGGCCTGATGTTTGACAACACGTCAGCGTCGGTTGTTGAAGCGGGGCCAACTCCAGTCGTCGGATCGCAGGCTCGCACCGCTTCGGTGTGGGTTAACACCAGCGGCGGCACGGGTCTGGATTCATTGTTCACGTTCGGGATCACTGCCAACGGACAGAAGTTTGACATTGACGTCGATAACGACAATGGTGGGCATATCGAGCTAGGTGTTGGTGGAGGGCGCACGGATTTTTCCGGTGTGACTCCGGCGGTCAACGATGGCGGATGGCATATGGTGACGGTTGTCGTACCGGACGTAGCCGGGCCGACGCTCGAAAACGTCGATTTTTACGTCGATGGAACATTTGCCTACAACGGTTCGTTGTCGGGCGCTACACGCGAAGTTGTTACATCACCGGAGGGTTCACTTGCGCTTGGCCGATGTGCGAACAATGCTGCATGTCAACCGTTACAGGGGACACTGGATGACGTCGCGATTTGGAACACGGCGTTGAGTGCCGCGGAGATCAGCATTTTGTATCAGGTCGGCAACAGTGCTGCGGCGATTGATGCCGGTGGATTTCAGGAATTGTTGGACGTGCACGTTGCCGGTGCGGGATTCGCTATCGTCAACAACACGCGGTGGGATTTTGCGACAGGGTTGACGGGTCCGTTGGGGCTGAACGGCAGCGGCGCGAACCTGAACATTGTGTTGGACGACGTGGCCAATACTGGCCTTAGTACGACCGGTGTGACATTTCCGGAAGGGGACGTCAATCTAGACGGCGCGGTCACCACGGCCGACTTCGATATTATCGCCGGAAATTTCCACAACTCTGTGACAGGCCGTTCCGACGGCGATTTGAATTCCGATGGTGTCGTCGATTTCACTGACTTTCGCATCTGGAAATCGGCTGCGGGAAACATTGGTGCTGCGGTGCAGTCGGTCCCCGAACCAGCGACCATGTTACTGCTGGTCGCTGGTGCCGTCGTGGCTACGGGCCGGTTCCGACGGCTGCACGGCGCAAGTTGCCTGGTATTGGTCTCGCTGATGATGACCGGCACGGCAGATCGCTGTCAGGCTCAGTTTCCCGTCATTTTTCAGCCGGCGGGCGACGAGGGGAATTGGAGTGTCGGGACCAACTGGGACGGTAATCTGGTTCCGGATGGCTTGTTCGACGAATATGCCGTGCTCAATTCCAAATTGGCAATTGTGGACTCAGTGATAGCGGCGGGCCCAGGCGAAGTACAAATCGGCAACACCGGCGGGGCTGTCGGTCGATTGGAGATTCGCAACGGTGGTGCCTTGGATGTGGTGGTGGGGACGCCGGGGATTACCGATGGCATTCTTCGAGCGGGTCTCAACGGCGGCGTCGGGATGGTCACGATTCTGGACGGCGGCACTCTGTCTGCGGAAACGATCAATATTCAGGGGAACATTACCAATCCTGTGGTTGGCATCACCCCCAGCACGTTGTCGCTCAGCGGAACCGGATCCATCAATTCCCGAGCCGATACCACGCTGAATTCGTTCACCCAGATTAGCGGCAAGTCGGTGACATTCAACGTCGGCGGCAATCTCAATTTGGGTGGTGCTTCCGAGCTCAAACATCAGGTTGAGGACGGCACACCGTCAGTCATTTCGGTGGCTGGCATTGCCAATCTCGGCGGCGTGTTGAACGTCGATTTTGGTGGGACGTCGCCCACTGGGGGAAGCAGCTGGACATTGTTCGATGCGGCCGAGGTAACGAACGGTTTTAGTGACATTGTGGTTGCCGGTGGAACCCAGCCCGGTCAGCGATATGGCATGACAACCATTGCCGGAGGAACCAACGGAAAGCTCGGTCAGTTGACGCTCGATTCCGTTTTGGTGTTGGAGGTAAATCGCGAAACGAATGCCGTACGGATCATGAATCCGGTTGGTGACGCCGTGAATTTCGACGGTTACTCAATACTCTCGCCTTCAGGATCACTGAACCCGGCCGCGTGGACAAGTCTCGACGATCAAAACGTCTCGGATTGGACCGAAGCCAATGGCACCGCTACGGCGCTGAACGAATTGAAGCCGACCAGTAGCTCAGCGATCGCCAACGGAGCGGCATTGAATTTGGGAGGTGCCTATCAACCGGCTGCGCCGGCGGAATTCGGGGTCGATTTGAGCGATCTGGCGTTCGAGTATTCGTTGCCAAGTGGTGAGGTGATTCAAGGTGATATTTCGTATGTGGGGAACAACTACAACAATCTCGTGCTGACGATCGACCCGACCACGGGAAGCGCCCAACTGAAGAACCAGTCGGGATTTGAGATCGCGGTTGAGGCGTACCAGGTATCGTCAGGGTCAGGATCGCTGAGCCCGACCGGGTGGTCCAGCTTGGACGACCAGGGCGTGGCATCGTGGGCCGAGGCCAATCCGTCGAGCAACCGGGTAACGGAGTTGCGAGCGGTTGGGACAGAGACCTTCGCTTCTGGTACCGCGTTCGAGCTAGGCAACCTGTTTACCGTGGGCGGGACGCAGGACCTGGAACTGCAATTCTTGCTCGGCGGTGAAGATCAGTTGCGTACGGGTGTCGTACATTACGGTGCCATTGGAACGGCGACCTTGCCCGGCGACTACAATCGCAACGGTGTCGTCGATGCGGCGGACTACACGGTCTGGAAAGACAACTTCGGGTCCAATTCCGCGTTGGATGCCGATGGCAACGACAACGGAGTGATTGACGCGGCGGACTACACGATTTGGAAGGATAACTTTGGAAACACGCTTTCGGTTGCAGCGGTCGCTTCGGTACCCGAGCCGAATACGTGTGGGTGGCTGTTCGCCGGCTTGCTGGGCCTCGTCGCCCGGTTGCGGCGGGTGCGAGGGTGAAACGACACGTTTTTTTCCACGAAGGAGTCTTATGATGACGGATGGTGGGTCGCCAGCGATGGTCCGGGATGGCGTGCGGCGACGCAGGCAAACATGTGGGGCGTTGCGATCCTTGCCGGCATTTACCTTGGTTGAATTGCTGGTTGTGATTGCGATCATCGGACTGTTAGTAGCGCTGCTGTTGCCGGCGGTCAACGCGGCCCGCGAAGCGGCTCGACGTACCCAATGTTCCAACAATATTCGACAATTGGGGCTGGCATTACATAATTACGCCACTGCCAACAATGCCTTTCCACCGGGATCAATCGGGCGCAATCCCGAATCCGCCACGACGCCCTACGACGGTGCGTATGCGTCCCAACACGGACTCCAACGGACGGCATTTTTCGTGCATATCTATCCGTACCTGGAAGAGTCGGCGATCTACGATGCGTATGATTTCAATGTCTCGACGATTACTCAGGCAATCCGACCCAATTCGCCCATCTCCAAGCCTCTGCCGTCCATGAACTGTCCCAGCGATTCTCCTCAAATCGCATATGCATGTGACGCAGGTAGGTCACAGGATGCAAAGGGGAACTACGGGTTGAATTGGGGCTATTTCAATTTCGTGGCGCAGGCGCCCTACGTGATGGAGGATCGCTCCTGTCGCTCAGCTCCGGCTCAGTGTCCCGTGGCACCATTTCATCTGGAATACGGTGCAAAATTCTCGCAGATCAAGGACGGAACCAGTCATACGCTGTGCATGTTGGAGATGCTCCAGGCCCCGGCGGAACCGAGTGAACCGTGTGATCGCCGTGCGCGAATCTGGAATGACGATACTGGCTGCTATCAGATCATGGCGCGTGATACGCCCAACAGTTCGGCGCCGGATCATGGTCGTTGCGTGAACCGGCCTGAGTTGGGTCTCCCTTGTGTCGATGACTGGTCCAATCCGAACAATGTCTATATGATTGCCAGGAGCCACCATCCGGGTGGCGTAATGGCACAGCTCTGCGATGGTTCGGTGCGATTTGTTAGCGACGGGGTCGATCTGGTTGCCTGGCAGGCTGCTAGTACCATGAATGGCGGCGAGACAATTAGTCTTCCGTGACTCTTCCGTAGCATCGTCGCTTGATCGACAACTTTCTTCCTTGGATCCGCAGATTGGAAATTGTGGTCATGATGATCAAACCGCCTGGCGAGTCTTTCCGATGGTATGGCAAGATTTCTGTTGGCCACTGGCTGATAATCACTTTCGTATTGGTTGCCGGTTGCCAACGCGGAGGTGGCACGATTGCGGGCCAGATTACGCTGGATGGTCGGCCGTTGGAGGGAGGGTGGATCACGTTTCGCCCGACGCAAGAGGGCCCCAGTGCGGCAGCCGAAATCAAGGACGGCCATTACGAGTTGCCGCGCGATAAGCCACTCACGCCGGGAGCCTACGAGGTCTCGATCGAATACACGAAAAAAACAGGTCGGATGATCAAACACCGCGATTATCCGGACGAGGAAATCGAAGAAACGGTTCAGGTCGTGCCGGCGCGGTATCATTCACCGACGACACTGACGCGCGACATTGATGGGAAATCGGGATCGTTCGATTTCGACCTACAGACGAAGTGACGGCTGTAGTTTTTCGTCAGCGGCTTGTTTGCCCATTTTCGCCGAAGGCCTGTTACGGACAGGTAGCTCCGCGGTGTGGTCGCTGTTCTCGACAGGAACATCGCGTTGTCTCGACGGCCGGCCAATTGCCCAAATCAATCGCCCTACCACGCGTGCGTAGATTAACAGGCAAAACGTGCTAATTCCCACAGCGGCGATCTTTACGGGAACGGGGGCGGCCAACAACGTGATCCACTGGCCGCCGACGATGAATAGCCACAACGGGATCAACCAAGAATAGGCGGCGAACCACGCCGAACTGTGAGTTCTTAGCGTGGCGAAAATGCCCGCAGAATAGGGTTGGATGCGCGAGTTTTCATGGAGCATCGATGAGAGCACCAGCGGCAACAAGAACATCGCCGAAACGAGTGGTATCGTCCAAATAAAGATTGGCAGAATGCCACCGACAGGAGCGGCGATGAGTCCGCCAGGAAGACAACTGAATGCAAGGGCGTTGACGACGAAAAAGCTGTTCCAAATCCATTCCACCATTCCGAAAGATTCAGGGCCACTCTCCATCCGATCGTAACCGGCGCTCGTCTGAATGACGATGGCCAGCAGATAGTTGGAAATAATGATGATCATGGCGATTGCCACAAACGATGCGATGGCTGATACAAAAATTGCGATGATAGAGGCGAACGACAGCGAGTCAGTAAGATCGTTGATCACGGAAATCAGGACGTGTTCCAACGACAGTCCGCAGGTGAAAGCCAACCAGAGTGCCAGCGTCGCACCGTAGAATCCAAATCCGATGATCGATTCTCGAAACGGTCGCTTCGGACCCTTGGGTAATTTGGCCGCCTGTTCGTCGACGTGTTTAGCGGCGTCGGCGAGCAGTTGGTGAGCAATATCGGCGTGCACGGTATTGGGTGCTGTCGGCGCGGCGGGGATGTTGAATGCCGGATCGAGCTGTGGTTGACGTTTCGGCTTTGCCACGACGGGTTGCGGCACGGTAACACTGCTATGGCAATCCGGACAGCGAATCTGTTTTCCGACATGCGATCGGGGGGCTGAGAGAGAGGTCCCGCATACGGAGCATCCAAAACGGAACTCCGTCTCGAAATTCGGGAGGGCTTCTCCTTCGGCCAAGAGGCGATAGGGGTTTTCTTCGATCAGTTCCGGTGGGCTTCGTTTCTTCTTTTCCGGCATCGCCTTAACTAATGCCGGGGTGCCGCAATCCGGACACTCTACGCGTTGTCCGATCTGGTGTGATGAGCCATAGAAACGCGTGCCGCAGACGCCACATTTCATGCCGATAGCGTCGTCTCCCGCTTGCACCTCGCTCCGCCTCTTTTCCCGGCGTGAGTCGGTTGAGGCAAGAGTGAGAATTGCCTCGCAACGTGGACACTTGAATCGACGTCCTACCTCCCCTGGCGGTAGTTTTACCAGACCATCGCAATGTGGGCATCGGAGTTTTCGTGCGGGTTCTGTCATTGTGCAATTCCGCAATATTCGCCATTCGGTACGGGTAAAATTCTGATCATCCCGACGGGACTTGGTGGCCTCGGCGCCTGCGTCAAAAAACTACGTTCGGCAATCGTGGCGATGGTCACATCGTACCACTTTCGCCAGACGGTCGACTCGTTAGTCTCTAGACGGTATCATATTGGACACCGCATCGTTGCCGACGGCATGCCAACCTATCCGTGCTCACCTTAAATACACATCCTAAATGACCAAGGCCGAGAATCCAAACATGAGTGCAATGATTCATACCGGAATGAAATCCCGAACGTTCCCACCGGCGTGCAAGGGCTTGTCGACGATTGTCCTTGCCCTGATGTTCGCTATCCTGCTGCCTGTTATTGGAGGCCGGAGCCAGGCCGCGGAGGAATCGGGGAAAAAAAGGGTTGTCTTCGTGGCGGGTCGGCCAAGTCACGGGTATGGCCAACACGAACACAACGCCGGTTGTCTACTGCTGGCCAAGTATCTGCAGGCGGCACATCCCGACTTTGTCATCGACGTCTTTCAAAATGGCTGGCCCAAGGATCCTGCCATGGCTTTCGCTGGCGCAGACACGGTTGTGATGTACTGCGACGGTGGTGGCGGACACATGGTGAATCCCCATTTGACGGAATTCGATGAGGTGATGAAAAAAGGAGTGGGATTGGTTTGCCTGCACTACGCGGTTGAAATCCCGCCAGGTGACGGGGGCCAGCGTTTTCTTGATTGGCTTGGTGGCTATTTCGAAATCAATTGGTCGGTGAATCCACATTGGAAAGCCGAATTTCAAACACTGCCGGAACACCCGATTACCCGCGGGGTCGCTCCCTTTTCGATCAACGACGAGTGGTATTTTCATATGCGATTTCGCGACGACATGCAGGGAGTGACGCCGATCCTTTCGTCCATTCCTCCCGAAAGTACGATGAATCGCCGCGATGGAACACATAGTGGAAATCCGGCCGTTCGATTGGCCGTCGCGCAGAAAGTTCCCCAGCACGTAGCATGGGCGACCGAGCGTGAAGATGGCGGCCGCGGATTTGGCTTCACCGGCGCTCATTTCCACAACAACTGGGCAGATGACAACTTTCGCAAGATCGTTCTCAATGCCATTCTGTGGACGGCTCACGCGGAAGTGCCGGCCGACGGTGTCTCGTCCACCACGCCATCGGAGACAGAACTCGAGGCCAACCAAGATGAGCCCAAATCTCGCTGATTGCCCACCGGCTATCGCGCGATATAAGCGTGATTTTGCTGGACTCTCGCGCTAGTTCCGGTTATACTGCGCCCACGTATTTCCGACCTCGGTCGATCGATTATTCCCGACGTTTTTCGCGGTCCATTTTTGCTCGGTGCGTTGGGTCGGACGCGAACCACGGTTGTGCAGCTTGAGCTCGAATTGAATCTGACTATAGCGAGGAATTGGCAATGTTGCGTCGCGTCGGCTACTCCTGGTTGCTGGTTTGTTTGGCTGTTTCGCCACTCTCTGCCGGGCTCGTAACCCACTATACGTTTGATGCGGTTGATGGATCGATTGCGGCCGACGAACTTGGCGCCACGACGGCCACGTTGGGGGCGGCTGCGTCGATCTCGTCAACGTCGCGTGTCGGTGGTGGGGCTCTTTCCGTCGACGGTGCGATTGGGTCCGTGGCCGCCGACGCCGCGGTCACCAACAGCGATTTCAGCTGGAGCGTTGACACGCGAACGATTTCGTTCTGGGTCAATGGCCCCGGCGTCGACGGCACTGGGGCGATCCAGTACGCGGACGACAATCAGGCGTTTGTGTCAATGGGCCAGAATAACACAGGACAACGGTTTTCGACCAAGACGCACGGTGGAAGTCCCAACATTCGGGTCGAAATTCAGGGGACCGGAAGCGATTGGGGGAGTGTTGTGGCCGACAGCAACTGGCACCACGTGGCCGTCGTCGTTCCGACTGACAACGCGATCTACAGCGATATCCAGATATTCTTGGACGGGAATCAGCTGACGAATCCCAGTACGAACAGTACTCCGATCAATACAGCGGACGGGCCGATCACTTTCGGCTCGGAGTGTTGTGTCTTTACCGAACGTGTCGCGACTGGCTTGATCGACGACGTAGCGATCTGGGATGAAGCGTTTGATGCCAATGATATCCAGACGTTGTTGGCCGTGTACAACGACAATACGGTGATGTCTGGCAATGCCAGTGACTTCAATGCGGCGCGCGCCGCTTTTGCCGGCGGTCCCGGAACGACCGCTGCGTACGGCAATCGCGTATGGAGCTATGCCACTGGATTGTCGGGACCCACAATCTCGGGCTCGGGGAACAACGTGTCGGTGATTTTCGACGCAACGGCTGGAACCGGTGCGACATCCATGACCTTCATCGAAGGCGATGTCAACCTGGAC
>JAGQPD010000877.1 GCA_020426865.1 Planctomycetales bacterium | reverse complement strand
CCTTGATGGACGTGTCGCTCGACGGCCTACCGGCAATGGAAGACCTCATCGACGTCCAATGTGGCCCACTCTGTGAAGGACTGATTCCCGACATATGACGCCAGGCACTTGTGACATCCTGATCCAACCTGTTGTTCGTCGCTGGAAGCGACGAGGAGCGATGACGGTGCGCGCGGTGATCCGCGATCATGTGCCACCACCGCGTCACATACGACAAAGCGTGACTATGTCACGGACGAAATCTCGCTCCAACAGTGTGCCGCGCTTACCCAGCCTCACAAATCCCCTCTTCTGAGCTACGAGCAAGCCTTTCTCGGCTTATAGGCTCCAAGCATCACCGCCACGAATCCGTCTGCACCTGCGCCAATCAGGCTGTCAATCGCTCTTCATTGAACTAGGTTCGTAGTATGCTTCGCTGTATTCGGGAGCGGTACCCTTATAACGTGAACGCGGAACGCGATATTGTGCGGCCGCGCCGGCGGCGGCAAATCCAGCCCCCATTGCTATGGCATTGTCAAAATTCGCTCCCGATGGGTCCATGGGATTGCCATGGCTCGGAACGAAAAAAGGGCCCAAAGTTCTATCAAGAAATCCAAGGTGCGATTGACTATCAAGCCATTCTCGATATTTCTCGACGCGCCAGCGATAGTAGGCCGCCGAATTCTGAGCGAATAACTGGGGAGGTTCCTTATTCCCCCGAGAATGCTGATTGTCTTCGATTTCCGATTGGTATCGTAACACAGCATCTCGAAACATGCGTAATGCCCCATCGGTATTGGATTTCGCTTGTTCTAACAGCATTGTATGGAGTTCGATGTCATGACAGGTGAGTTTCTCGCCCAGACGGGCCTGTTCGGATGCGATTAATTCCTGTATGAGTAGCACGGCGAGGAACGCATTGCCGTCTGCAACGTATAAACTAGTAGTCTCACCACCCTCCTGCAAACCCTCCGAATCAAGCGATGAAACTGCCTTATTGCCCACATACCTTGTCAGATTCGCATCGCCTGCCGCGAACCCGATCGGATCTTCGCTGATCCAGCGACCGGTTTGGTTGTCGTACCATCTGTGCAATTGATGTGGTGGGTGGTTGGATCGAAGCCAACAAAGCAATTGCTGACAGGATTGGCATCCCATTGGTTGCCTACGAAGGTGGGCCGCACTTGTTGGCGCGGACCGCTCAGCAGCAGAACGACCAGGGCTTTATCGACCTCCTGGCCGACATGAAGCGCGATCCGCGTATGAGGGGGATGTACGAAAAGCTGCTGGGGCGTTGGGATGCGGCGGGCGGCGAGACCTTCGTGTTTTTCAGTGACCTGGAGAATTGGGGGCGAAGTGGCTCCTGGGGATTGAAGGAGACGCTCGACGATTCAACCAATCATCTTTTTTCGATTGCCAGCTTGCGAGGTTTCGCCGACCCGACAAGTTGGTTGGCGACCTGCAAATGAACGTTCCCATGACAAATTGACGACGACAAATTGACGACGCTTGCTGTTTTTCTTACGATTCGTGCGCCGTCAGCGCACGTTGACTTGGCCAAACGGTCTGATACCATGGGAATCGGAATCGAGCAAACGCGGCTTG
>JAGQPD010000876.1 GCA_020426865.1 Planctomycetales bacterium | reverse complement strand
GAATGCATAAGGCGCCATGGGTGACCCGTCCAGCATTCAAGCTGGCACATCACGAAAAAAAAATATTGCCTCCGTCATAATGCCAATGACCCGCAGTACTGTTACCGATAAGGATACAGATGTAGGGATATGTTGTTATGTACACTTATTTGGTGAGAGTGAAAGCCGTGTGCCGTTCGTGGCTGAAGGGGATTTGGCGAACCAGTGCTGAACATCGCCCTGGTGATCGGGCGCCGACGGCCATTTTTGCCGCCGGGACACCAAATTTGCGGGTTTGCAGCAAAGGAGAGTATAATCGGTCGTCGTTGTATTCGGGGGTGGGATTCGCAATAGGTCGGCCGGAGGTGACGCCGTGGGAGAAAGAAGGGTTCAGCAGCAACAGACGCCGCGCCGTGCCGCGCGGGAGGGCCGAGCTGTGCTTCGCCGATTCAGCCATGGTGTCGTGGCGTGTATGGTCACGTTGATGGCCGGCGACGTCGCTGTTTCGCAAGTAACAACAGTCGGTACGTCACCGGGTGGTCAAGTCATGGAAGTGGTCGGCGATGGGATCGTTGCGGGCGAATTGGGTGAAGAGGAAGACGCGACGGCGGGGGCCGAGCGTGGCGATGCCGGGGAGGTCGGCGACGGCGAAACGAAAAGTAGTGACGGTGCCGCAGAGGTGAAAGGCGAGAAGGCGAAGGATGGCAGCAGTGAGAGTGACAAGAAAAAAGAGGACGAATCCGACTCGATCAAGCGTCCGAAGGCACCACCGCGCGTCCCGGATCCCCGTGAATTTGACATCGCTCCCGACAAGCATGCACTACTGAAGTTTTCGTTTCACGGCCAACCTTGGCCGGATGTGTTGCAGTGGCTGGCTTCGGTCGGCGGGCAGAGTCTTGATTGGCAGGAGTTGCCGGACGACTATGTGAACTTTACCGCCGACCGCCATTATTCTGTCGTCGAAGTGCGGGACATCTTCAATCGATTATTATTCGAACGCGGTTACACGATGATGTTGGAAAACAACATCCTGCTGGTCGTCCGCATTGAAAAATTGGATCCAAGCCTGATTCGACGTGTCGAGGACGAGTCACAGTTGATGGACTTGCCCGCGCACGATTTCGTGAAATTCACGTTTCCGCTCCCCAGCACCATGAAGGCCAACGTGGCGGCCGAGGAAGTGAAGCCACTGCTCAGTCGGCATGCCAAGGTGCAACCGCTGTTGGCAACCAATCGGTTGTTGGTGATCGATTTGGTGGCGAATTTGCGGGAAATTAGCCGGCTAGTGAACTCCGAACACGCAGCGGCAGAATCGCACCCGGTGCCACGCGAATTTCCGCTGCAACACGCCCGTGCCGACCAGGTTGCCGACCAGATCATGGTCCTCCTGGGCCTCGATCCCAGTTCACGGCGCACGCCAGAGGAGTTGCAGGTCGAACAGCAGCGTCTCCAGATTTTTCAGCAGATGCAGCAGCAAGGCAAGGACATCAGCAAGTTTCTTCGGAGCGGCGACGATGCGCATGTTTACCTGACGGTCAACTATCGCAGCAACAGCATCTTGGCCAATGCCCCGCCGGATGACATGCGCGTGATCGAGGAGGCGATCCGGTTGCTCGATGTTCCGGCTGGCGGGTTAGCGGGAGCGACCACGACAAGTCTTTCGATGGAAAAGTATCAGCTGATAACGTTGCGGCCAGAATCGGTTGTGACGGCGCTCGAACAACTCGGGGATTTGGATCCTCGGACACGATTGAAGACCGACGGGGATGCGAAATCGGTATTTGCACAAGCCACGGCGCGTGACCACGCCAAAATCAAAGCGATGATTGAGCAGATGGACGGTACGGGGCGACAGTTCGAAGTAATCTGGCTCCGACGCCTTCCTGCCGATGCTGTCGCGATGACAATTCATAAGTTGATGGTCGGTGAGGAAGAGGACGACAGTAGCAATTCGCGATCCTACTACTATTTCGATTATTACCCGCAGCGAAAGCAAAACGAATCACCTACCAAAGGCTTCCGCGTAGATGCCGACATCGAGAACAACAGGTTGTTGTTGTGGGCGAATGATGCGGAGTTGAAAGAGGTTCGCGTGTTTCTGGAGAAACTTGGCGAGCTACCGGGTGCGGCGAGCAATCCGAATACGGTGAGAGTTTTAGAACCGCGAAGCCCAGACGACACGGCGAAGATGCTCGAGCAATTGCGGCAAGCGTGGCCGTCGATCGGAAAAAATCCTCTGCACATCGAGATGCCGGCGACGAATCGGGCGGAGACGGGGAAAGAACTGGAGCCCACTGACGTAGATCGCAACAAGGAAGCCGCAGGAGGAGGCCGGCCCTTCCAAGAGTTGCCCTTCCAAGAGTTGCCCAGGCCTACGATCAGGCACCATGGTGTCGAGCAACTGGTGCATTTCCAACCGCCGGACAGTGACAGTCTATTGTCTAGAGGCGAGCCAACGGGAAGCGACGAACTTCGGATTGGCGACCGAGACGAAGCTGCGATCCAAGTGAGTGTTGGTGCCGACGGGCGGGTAATCATTAGTTCGCGGGATACGCAGGCGCTGGACCAGTTGGAAGATGTGCTTGCGCGGATTGCGCCCCCGGCAAAGGACTATGAGGTTTTTTACCTCAAGTATGCGCTGGCGTCGTTGGTTACGCTGAATTTGAAGGAATACTTCGAAAAGGGTAAGGAGACCGACGACGAAGAAAACTATTGGCGTGGGTGGTACGGATTCGACTTCATGCCAACCGGCAAAGAGAGCAAGTCTGGACCACGGAGTTTGGGCGATCGACGGGAAATCCGCTTCATCTACGACTACGACACGAATTCGATTCTGGTGTCGAATGCATCGCCCCAGCAACTGGAGGTCGTGCGTTCGCTGGTTGAGATCTACGATAAGCCGCCATCGGAGGATTCGATCAGTGCGCGCCATTTCGAGATCTTCAAATTGCGTTACGCTCGTGCCCCGGCGGTGGCAAAGACCCTGAAAGAGGTCTATCGCGATTTGCTCAGCTCCAAAGACGAGGTGTTTCAATCGCAGGGGGAGAAGGAGCAAGCCAGTCAATCCAACAATTTCTATCGCGTCTACGGCGGGGGCGATACGGATGAAAAACCGAAGAAGATCAAGGCGTCTTTTGCTGGCGCACTTTCGGTTGGCACGGACGAGGTCACCAACACGATCATCATCTCGGCACAGGAGGAATGGCTGCCGAGCATCTCCGAGATGATTGCCTATTTGGACCGCGAGGCCAGGGAGAGCATTCCGACAGTTCGCGTGTTGAATACGAACGTCAACGTCAAGTCACTGCAAACGGCGATTTCGCAGACGTTGGGGCCCCGCCAAACAGCACCCGCGACCGGTGAACCGAAATCAGAGCAGCCCAAACCGGAAGGGAGCCCGACTACCGAGGCGCCCGAGGCGACTGCGGTCTTGGCGGAGTAGCCAACAGGCTGGCGTATCGCGTCTACTTTCCCTCCAACGAATCGTTGGTCGGGGGAGGACGGACGGCCTTCCAGATACTGACCTGGCCAACGGGGTGGGCGGCAACGAGCGTAACATCGTCCTGAAGAAAGAGCACGTCCGAGCACGCATCGGCACGTTTCTCAAATGCCAACCGCTGGCTGCCATTGGTGACGTCCCACAATCGCACCGAGCCGTCGAAGCTGGAACTGGCCAGCGTGTGGTTGTCGCGCGAAAACGAGAGACCGGATATCGGTAACAGATGCGGTCCACATGTAACGACTTCATGTTTGCCGTCGGGGTTGATGATCGCGACGCAGCGATTGTCCATCGCAACAGCGATCTGCCGGTCACCGGCGGAACTGATGATCCGCAGGGGCGGGGCATCGACCTTACCGTAGCTTTTTGCGATGTCATTGGTTGTGCGATCGCGGAGCTGGATTTCGCCGTCGTCGGTTCCGACCAAAAAGTGCTGCAGGTCCTGCGTAAACGCGACGGCGCTGATGCCGGATAGTTCCAACGAGGAAACTTGCGACTTGGACGTGAGATCCCATGTCGAGATCCTGTTGGGCGAGAGCACCATCAGCTGATCGGGCGTGATGAATCGACAGATGGTTCTTCGCTCCGGGCGTTCCGGCAGTTCGAATTCGCACTCACCGCTGGCAGTGTCCAACACCCGTACCGGCGAAAGCGTGCCTGCGACCGCCATTCGCTGCCGATCGTCCGACACCGCAATATGCATGGCGCGCTGGACGCCCGACGGAAAGATTCGATCAACGGTTCCCGTCGACTTGTCGATCAGCAAGATGGTGCCGTTCCGGGACAGTACGGCGAATTGTGTCGCGGTGTACTCCGCCAGCGCAAACGCAAGATCACCCACGTAATGCGATTGAGTCGCTTCGGGTGATACCTCACGAACGTAGATGGCATTCTCGCGAGTTGTCACCAGCCAGCGGCCGTTCGGCGAGATCGAAGCAAGCTGTTCGTCTGGCTCGCGCGAGATGCGAAAGGGCGGCTGCGAGTGCAGGTATAGCGACATGCTGTTGGCGGACAATACGGCGACCACGGTTCCCCCGGCCACGATGTCTTGAATTCTGCCGGCTTCGTGGTGGAACGGTACCAGCTTCTCGCTCCGTGTGTCCATGTGCCAGAGTCGATCTTGGGCCGCAATGAACAGCTGCTCGTCATTGAGCAGTGCGAGCGCGTTCATACTACCCTTGAAATTAGGGCGATAGCGCTTCTTTTCATGGATGCTAGTGATGTATAGCTGTCTTGGTCGAGTGAGGATCGCGGCCGTCAGTCCCGATGGCGATATCGTCGAGGCAAGGATCGTTTCTGGCTCGTCGACCATCGACAGTTTATCAGTGGGTTCATAGTCCTCGGCGCCGAATACGTGGATCGTTGCCGATTTGTCGAGTGCGACGAGTTCTCCGTTGATCCGATAGCGAAGGTTAGCGACCGACGCCTCGCACTGGTCAATGGTCTGGCGGAGGTTTCCGGTCGATACCTCGAAAATGCTAATCCGCCCATCCTCATGGCCGATCGCAAGATGCTTGGATTCGGGCGACAGCGAAATACAACGCGGTTCCGACGGATTGTCGGCCTGTATCGCACTGGAACGGACGGAATTGTCGCCTAGCTCAATGAAATGCAATTGGGACTTTTCGTCGACAAATGCCACGAGCTGATTGTCGAGGCTAAACGCAAGTTGCCGCAGTTGATAGTTGGCAAAAACATGCGACTGCTGAACGTGCTCGCAGGCATAGACCAGGTGCCGCCAAGTGAATTCTCGAAATTCGGGTAGACATAGCTTAGGGTCATTCAATCGCAAGAGTGCCGATCGTGGGTTTCGCTGAAGCAACGCGTGTGACTGTTCGAGTTGCAGGTTATAGGTGTTTCGCGCAAGGATTCGCAACTGAACTTGGGTTGCCGCTTCCGCCACGGATGCGCGTTGCGATTCTCGCTCGGCGAACCCCAGGGCAGCGACCGCCCGCTGCCGTTCTGCTTGAAAGACGAATGCCAGGGTCGTGGAAATGCTCGTCCCCAGAACCAGCAGGCAAATGGTCAATGCTGCCAGGGTCGCCGTCAGTGGGTGACGACGTCCCCAGCGGATCGCAGTGCCGATGGCTCCCACGGGCCGAGCCAACACGGGTTGGCCGCACAGATAGCGACGGACGTCGTCGCCGAATTCCCCGGCCGATTGATAGCGGTCCGGCGGCAGTTTTTCCAGGCTCTTTCCGAGGACCCGTTCCATGTCGCCCCGCAACGATGGATGGTGAGCCG
>JAGQPD010000875.1 GCA_020426865.1 Planctomycetales bacterium | reverse complement strand
TCTGCTTTCTGTTGCACTTTCCCTAACCTCTCGGTCGGTCGGCGTTACCGACCACTTTGCCCTGTGGAGCCCGGACTTTCCTCCCGCGACACCGGTGAGACCGGCAGCGCCAGCGATCCCCTGCCCCACTGCAGCTGATTCGTAATGCCCCATTCACGTCCCAGGATTCCATAAACGCCCCTGGTACGTGTCGCGACGCGCGAACTCCTCGTCAATCGCGCGCAAGATCCCCGGTTTGTCCAGACACCACGACGGACCAACAAAGTAATCCACCGGTGCGTCGCCACTGATGCGTTCGACGATCATCGCCGGCGGCAATAGCTCCAAAGCATCAACCAAAACCGAAACATACGCATCGCGTTCCATCAACGTCACGGTACCCGCCGCCACCTCGTCAGCCAACGGCGTATTCCGCACGGCATACAAGTTGTGGAATTTGATGGAATCCAATGGCAACCCTGCCATCGCTCTGGCCGTCGCCAACATGTCGTCGTGACTCTCACCCGGCAATCCGAAAATGACGTGAGCACAAATTTCAAATCCGCGGCCGACACTGCGAGCCACCGCGTCGGGAAAGACGCTGTAATCGTGCCCGCGGTTCATCCACGCTAACGACCGATCGTGAATCGTCTGGATGCCATACTCGACCGAAAGATAGGTCCCTGAAGCTAACTGCTCGAGCAGCTGCAAGACCTCCGAAGGCACACAATCCGGTCGCGTGCCGATCGCCAATCCCACCACCTGCGGATGCTCCAATGCCGCACCGTACACCCCGCGAAGCCGCTCAACCGGCGCATACGTGTTGGTGGCCGGTTGAAAATAAGCCAGAAAATGATCGCATTGGTACCGCCGCTTCAACCGGCGAATCCCCTCGTCAATCTGCCCCAGAATCCCCTGCCGCGGGATCCGGCGACTGGGACTGAAACTGCGGTTATCACAAAATGTGCACCCCCCCTTGGCCACCGTCCCATCGACGTTGGGGCACGTAAACCCCGCATCGACACTCACCTTCTGCACCCGGTGCCCAAACCGGCCCCGGAGGTAATGATTGTACGAGTTGTACCGATAACCGGCGGCTCGCCAATTCCAAACCTCAGGCCGGATCGATGACAATCGTTCCCCGTCTGTTGACCCCACCGTTTCGCCTGCGTACATTAATCTGAAGAGAGGTTGAAGGGAATGATTGTTAAATCTGTGGCAAATCCTGGTTAAGGACGTTCACACTTCGGAGCCACAATCCTAAGTGGACTCGCCGAATCAAGCAAGTCGCACACCCTGCCCCCGTGAGCAACCCTGCCCCCGTGAGCAACCCTGCCCCCGTGAGCAGCCATGCCCCCGACTACAGTATTACTTCGAAAGGTCTCCACGAGTTATGTACGGTGAACTTGTCCCGGTCTTGGGCGGCGACCCAGTGCCGTTACTCAAGAAGCGATTGCTGGTCGGCCGGCGTGAAAGTTGCGATATCGTATTGCGATTCGCCAACGTATCGGCTCACCATTGCGAACTAGAATGCCGCGGCGGTTATTGGTACGTGCGTGACCTGAACAGCCGCAACGGCACCAAGGTAAACGGGGTCCGCGTGGCCGAGAAAAGAATCAACCCGGGCGATGAACTCGGTGTCGCCAAACATCGCTATGAATTTGTGTATGCCCCGCTAGAACTCGGCGCCGTCGGGCCACCTCCATCGGACGATATCCCGGAAGATATTCTGCAGAAGTCACTGCTCGATCGTGCGGGACTACAGCGTCGCGCAGATACGCGACGCCGCCACGACATCTTGGACGAAAACCCTCGAAGCGTCCTCCGGGACCGGGAAGACGACTAGCGGACACCGAGCTCCGTCACGAGATGCGAACCTCGGTGCCCCCTGCGATAAATACCTACGATGAAAAACGTCTCGCAAGAAAACTCCGCGCGAAGACCGCTCATCGCCACGGCCAGCGTGCCACCGTCAGCGTGCCACCGTCAGCGTGCCACGGCCAGCGACGAGTTGGCGGAATGCAAGCGCCGAGCAAACTTGTCGGCCGTCACGAAACCGTCGATCTTATCGATCAGCCCGCCCTGTGCGTTAAGGATCAAGGTCGTGGGAAAAACGTTCACTCCATGCGACTGCGCGAGCCCGGGATTGTCCTCGTGCATTGCGACCGTGGCCTCGAATGACTGACTTAAGTGATCGACAACCAGGGGATCACTTAAGGTTTCAGCTTTCATTTTGTCACAGAAGTGACAGCCGCTCATCGATAGAAACACGACCACCGGCCGGTGACTCAACTTGGCCGCCGCCAAAGCCTCTTCGACATTGGCATGGGGAAACGCCGGGCGCTTTTCGGCCACCAGCGGGCGTGCCGCCACTGTTTGCTCCGGGGCCGAGACATCCCCGCCAAACGCCAATAATGTGTCACTCCATTGGCGGTCTTCGAACTTGCCCGAGTGGCGATAAACAATCACGCGACAACTGGCGTCGGTGATCACCGTGTAGGGAAACTGCTTGGCACCAAACGCTTGCGCAACCCTTTTGCCCGTTTCCGTGTTGACGTCCACGCGACATAGTTGATACCGCGCCAACGCTCGTTCTTCGTGGCTGCCGGCCTCCGGCGCCTTCTCGTCCAAACAACCGGCCTCCGCCGCAGGATCCTCCAGGACGATCAGCATCGGACATCTCCCCACGCGCGCCTCCTGCAACGCCATCGCATAGTCCTTCGTCCACTCCGGCTCCGCTGATACCGTGCCCATGGCAGCCAACGCAACCAACGATACGATTACTCCGTTCATCTGTGTCTCCTTAATCTCGCAGACTCACGAACAGCTTGCCGTAACCAGGACCGTCCTCGTTATGACCGAATTTTGTGTCACCCAATTGGGTGTTTCACATCGAGCACCAAGGGCTCGCCTTCGCGTTCGTAGCTGCCTGCTCTTAGGTGGGACTTTTCCAGGTGGGCGTCGCCATGCCTCGTCTCTTCTGCCGGCCTGATCCTTGGCGACGAAGCGAACATCCTAGACAATCGCGCTTTTGATTTTCAATCCCCCTTGCCCGGTTTCCCCCGAATTTACCCCGGTTTTTCCATCGCTTGCCA
>JAGQPD010000874.1 GCA_020426865.1 Planctomycetales bacterium | reverse complement strand
AACAGCACGATCAAGACGCAGGTGGGGGACCTGGGTTGGTCAAACATGATTGACGGGGATGCGGAACGTTTTAAGGAGGCCTTTTCACGGACGGCGACGCTGCACGAGCGACACATCCTGGAGATCGAATCGCGTAATGGATTACGGTATCGCATCTGGTTGTGGCCAGTGGGGAATCCCGAAATGGCGGTTTGCACGTTCAATTTGTTGATCCCATTTGAGATCGGTAAGCTCAGTGACCGGGAGCGCGAGTTTCTGGAGTTGCTTGCTCACGGTCAGACGCTCAAGCAGATCGCGGCGACGTTAGACGTCAGCCTCAGCACGATCAACAGTCACATGCGAAACGTGCGCAGGAAGCTCAAGTTATCGGCGCCTAACGAAGTGGTTTCGTTCGCCGCTCGGTTTTTTCACCACGATGTGCACATGAGTCGCGAAGTAGCATTTGCAGCGAAGCCGGCCACGCGAGTGTGAGTGGCCAGGCAAGTCAGTCAAGCAATGGCTAGAAATCGCCATAATCTGCTTGCCAACGCAATAACATGTTGTTTACACTGTCCTCCGTTGCAGTATCACGGAGGCGTGGAGATGTTGATCCAGATTTCGTCCGAACCAGCGGATTGTCATTGTGGCGGTTCGATTTCGAGTTCCTGGGGCGTTGGGAGGCGGCCTACCGTGCCGACACGGTCGTGGCTTCGTGGATTCACGCTTGTCGAACTTCTTGTCGTCATCGCGATCATCGGGTTGCTCGTGGCGATGTTATTACCAGCGGTCAATTCGGCACGAGAGGCATCGCGGCGCATTCACTGTGCCAACAACCTTAAGCAGCTTGGTCTGGCACTGTTGTTATTCCACGACAACAACGATCGCTTTCCGTTAGGTGCCTATCACTACCCTCCATATTCCTGGGGGGCGGTGTCGCGCGACCAACACGGGAGTTTTCTGGTGCGCATTTTGCCGTACATCGAGCAGCAGGCGTTGTATGACCAGTGCGACTTTACGATCAACACGGATCACTTCAGTCGGTTGCCGGGTGGGCAGCGCGTGCATTCGATATGGATCGACACATTCGGGTGTCCGTCGGATCAGCAGGAATACTTGGGTGGCAACCCGTTATATCACGGCACGGCCGCATCGACCGAACGGCAACAGCGGGCAACGACAAACTATGCCGCGAGCATGGGCAGTCAGGCCTTTCAAACGTGTTTTCCCGGGAACACGTTTGGCACGGGATCGTCGCCACACGGGCATAACGAAGATGGCAAGACGATTTCGGGCGTTTTCAGTCACACGGCATGGGCAGCGCGTCTTCGCGATATCAAGGACGGTACATCCAAGACCATTGCACTTGGAGAAATCATCCCGAAATGCGGTTGGCACGCGCGCGACGGATGGATGCATGTCAACAGCCTATGGTACGCCACGTCATGTCCCATCAATCATCCTACGTGTCCAGACGAACCGGGATACGACACGGCGTGTAGCCCCGGCAACGGGAATTGGGAATGGGCCTGTGACATGGGATTCAAATCACGACATCCCGGTGGGGCCCAATTCGTTCTGTGCGACGGATCGGTGCATTTTATCAACGAAAACATCGACTACCGCAATTACCAACGATATGGTGATCGTCGTGATGGTGAGGCACATGATCCACTGGAATAGTCACGCATTGTCGTTCGTAGTGGCATGTCTGTTGGTTCTGACCGGCTGTGGTGACGGACGGCCGCGTCGTGTACATGTCAGCGGCGTCGTTACTTTTGAGGGGACACCGGTCGAAGGTGCCCACGTGATGTTCACGCCCACTGGCGCACGTCCGGCCAGTGCCCGCACCGATGCGGACGGACGGTTCGAATTGAGGACGTTCGACGAGAATGACGGAGCTGTTATCGGTACGCATCTGGTGACGATCGCCAAAAAAAAGTTCGGCCAGGATCCCTATGCGGCAGCTGGCAGTGCTCTACCTGAGCGATACGGTCGCACAGACACGTCGGGTCTCTCGGCGGAAGTCACCGCCGATGGGCCGAACGATTTTCGTTTTGACTTGACCGCCAAGGAGTAACCCTATCCCGGCTTGTGACTTTCGCCTCTTTGGCATGAAATCACGTCGGCATGAAATCACATCGGCACGTAATCACATCGGCACGTAATCACATCGTTCGTTGCAAACGCCGCCTAATGCACGCCGCGCCCGCAACTTGATTGTCAGCATTCGACACTAGAAAGGGGAGACACGATGACTATTTTCCGGAGAATACTGCAGCCTTCGAGAAAGGCCTTGTTCTTAGCGTGCTGTTTTGCCGTCTTCACAGGATGCGTGCTGGGAGCTGGCAACGTGACGCTCGGGCAAGTGACTGTCAGTGGCGGCGGGTTGACGTTGATCCAAGAAGGCCCGCCGGCCGAAGCCGATGGCTTTTCGGTCCCCACCAATCTCGCGTCAACAGGCATTCCGTTTGCGCTGGACGAGCTGGGCGCACCGCATACGATCGCCGGAGTCATTGACCAAGGTTACGGCAATTCACTCAGCTGGATCAGCGGTGGCGATGCCGGTACCGAAGGCCCCTTTATCGGTGTCGACTTGTCGCCGAGCCCGATCAACATCCAGAGCTTTGCCTTCGGCCGGGCCAATGTGTTCAACAGTTTCACCGATCGAACCCTCGGTCAGTATACGCTGCAGTATACCACGATCAATGGTCCTGCATTCGACTTGGGGCTTTCCACAACCGGCAATGCCAATACGGGCTGGGTCACAATCGGAACCATTGACTACGGGCCGAATCCGGTTACCCTTGCGCAAGATTCCAACACACTATACCAATTGCCATCCGTGCGTCATGCCTACAACTTCAATCCGGTCAATGCGACGGGCATTCGTTTGCTGGTTCCTGATGTCAATACCGCGATCGATGAAATCGAGGTCTACAATTCGCCCCAGTCCTTCCTGCAATTGCCTCCTCCTCCGCCTCCGATCAATATCGATCCGGCTGCAGGATATCAAATTACGTGGGACGGAAACGACGGCGACTTCTTTGACCCCAATGCACCTCCTGCCGGTGCCGCCGTCCCAGACAATTCCGCGCTGTCTGCAAACGGTGCCACCGCTTTTGCCAGCAGCGATCTAGGACCAGAGTTGGGGATCAATTTCCATGTCGCCATCAACCTGAACGATGGCACCTACGGCAACTCAAACAGTTGGATCGGAGGGGACCCGGCAACCAATCCGTTCGGTGACACGGCCTTCGCCGGCATTCGCTTTCCAAGCCTGACGGATGTCGGTGTCGTAGCCTTCGGCCGCGATAACGGTAACATGACCGCGGATGCGTGTGGCGGTCAATGCACTGACCGCTCGATGGGATTGTATACGCTGCAATTCACTCGTGTGAACTCGCCGAATGAATTCACTCTCGAAACAGGGAGCGCTGCGACCGGTTGGGAGTCGATCGGCACAATCGAATACACGACCAACCAGGATGCCGTCGTCGGCGACGGATTCACGTCGTATCTGCGGCACCAGTTTGAAGTGAGCGACAACGGCGGCAATCCGCTCCAGGCGACCGGTATTCGTCTGGTCGTGCCTGCCACAGGCATCGGGGGAGGCACGGCAATTGATGAAATCGAAGTATACGCGGCACCGCTTGGAAATGCCAACAGTTTCACCTGGAACGTGGACACGTCGGCCA
>JAGQPD010000873.1 GCA_020426865.1 Planctomycetales bacterium | reverse complement strand
CGGCATCGATCGTAGTGTCGACGCATGCCAATCATTGCAGTCGCGAATTCCAAGGGCGGCGTGGGCAAGTCCACGACCGCCGTACATCTGGCAGCCTGGCTCTATGAGCAGGGGCACCGAGTCACGCTTGCCGACTGCGACACGCAACAGAGTTCGTCCGAATGGATTCGCGAAGCGGTACCCGGCGTTAAGACGGTGCGTCTTGATAACCCAAATCACATCCTAAACGAGCTGCCCAATCTGATCACGGAGACGGACTATGTCGTCTGCGACGGTCCAGGGAGCCAGACGGAAACGAGCCGGGCGTTGCTCTTACGTGCCCATCTGGCAATCGTGCCGTGCAAGGCGTCGATGTTGGAAGTCAGGGCACTCGCCAAGGCTACGGAAGTATTGCGGCAGGCGCAGGACATTCGCGGCGGTGTCCCGAAGGCCATTATCGTGCTCAGCATGGTTGGCAAGAATTACCGCTTAACGAAAGACATGAAGGACGCTGCCGCCGCCCTTGGTCTTCCTCTCGCCCGCACGGCGATGACGCTGAGACAGATTTACGCCGATGCCCCCGGACAGTGTGCCGTGGTTTGGAAACTCGGTTCCCGAGCGCGAGAGGCCGCCGATGAGATTCGCGCGCTCTTTGCCGAAATCCTGCCCGAAGCGAAACGTGGCAAAAAACTCAAAGCGAAACACTAACGGAGGATCACCATGTCGGAACGCCGTTCACTCGTAGAAGGACTCAAACCCGCAACTCCTGAGCAACAGAAGGCAGAAGAGGCATTTGTGTTCGGTAACACTCCGCGTAAAGACGATGCGAGTGAGTCACCGGCGTCCCGGCCGAGGCCGATTGTCAGGGAGGAGGGGAGTCATGCCGAACGACCACATTTACTGCCACAAATCTCAAACCGTGTGCCGCTGACCACCCGCACCCGTCCCGAAGTCGCGTCGGCCCTCAAACGGGCTTCGCTGCAACGGCAGCTGGCGGGAACTCCTCCTTTCTACGTACAGGACATCCTCGAAGAAGCTCTCGAAGCTTGGCTGCAGCAGAATGGCTATGAGTACTAATCCATGTCGGACCGTAACGTGATCCTGTTTCTATCTCTCCCTCAGCATTCTGTAAAGCTCAACGACCAACTCATCCTTCACGTCGACCGGCTTCCCGTCAGCTTTCTATTCGAGGACTTCACAACGATCGTGCGGTTGGTTGCGGCCAGTTGCACGGAAGTCCTTGATGGGACGGTCAAGCCTCGGCTTCATTAGGGGGCGCCCCGACGTTCGTACCATTTGCGGCAGAAGCCTACAAACGCAGCTTCTGCATCACGCGGCGGCTCCGTCATCCACTCCCGCCACTCGCGTTCGAGATGGTAAATGTCCCAGCCAGGTGCGGCGAGTTTCGCGTCGTGATAGGCGTCCGCGCTGAGCGGAGCCACTTTTTGCCCCTCGGAATCCGGAACAACCGATAATGCCGCCCGCGACCTAAACACAATCATGCTATCGTTGTCGCAGTCGAACGAGATCGAATAGTCCGGCAGGTGTCCATGGGCCTCGTCCTCTTCGATGATTGCCCCCACCAATCGGCGGAACTCCTTAAGCGTTGACGATGATCCACACTTGTTCTGCAACTTCTCGAGCGACACGCGCCATTCTGTCTGGCGTCCCACATGCTTACGGGCAATCTCGTAGATTCGCCGCTCTAACGGCTTTCGCAGCCGGAAATAGTCTCGGGAAACGGTCAAGACCTCGTTGTGCCGTATGGCGTTGAAAACCCAGTCGGAGAGTTTGACCTCGACTTCCTGCATCTTGCCCTCACGCGTCTCCCGAACGATCGTCACCCGCTCCACCAGGCCGAAATTGTCGTACACTTCCTGGCCACCGGTGACAAGATTCGTGCTGATCCGCGTTCCGGCCAGCCGGTCGAACGCATCCCGCAGCCGTGCATAAGCATCGCCGCTCGTTGCACGGTTCGTGGCCACCAGCAGCTCATACGCCTTGAACCGTAGCACCTGAGTGATCGGTTTACCAACGTTGACCGCCGCCATTAACTGCGAAATGCAATAGATCAAGACGTCGCGGTCGTGGACCGTTGCGAGACCCTTTACCGATGGCTGCACTTCCACGAAGTTCTCGCCATTCTCATACCGGCGAATTCGCACGTCTGGCTTGGTCGATAATGAGAAAATGGGGTGCTCCATTGACGCCATGTCCCCCTTCGGGGATGCATCAAAGATGTCACACACGAAAAAGTCCGGTGTTTGATGCCGGTCGGGAAGAAGTGGGGAACGTTCGCGGATGACCTCGTTCATGCGGATGATTGATAACACCTTGACAAATCAAGTCAAGCATATTCGTCGTTTCACACACCGACAGCGACGTTTCGTGGTTTCACACACCGGCCATCGTCGTTTCACACACCGCGACCCGGCATTCGTCGTTTCACCCACCGGCGGGCGTGCTTCGTGTTTTCACCCACTGTTAACCTACGACCTATCGCTGTTTATCGGGCCAATACTATCGTCGTTTCGCACACCATCTATCGTCGTTTTACACACCGTCTATCGTCGTTTTACACACCGGCCGTTTCTGATTTCGTTTTGAGATCAGTCGATTGCAGCCCGTTATCCTCAGCGTAACACTATTTTTAACTCTATATAACACACTCCTCCCCTGTGGATAACTGTTCGCGGTGCCACGTGCACGTCGCATGCTACGGCGATCCAATGCCGTCGACGCAGGGGCACCATCTCGCGTTCTCTGTGCGACTGGGGGGAGGGGAGGCCAATTTGCATGCAGGATGGCACCGAACGCACGATACCACCTCAATCCGATTCAACTCCCCGAATACATGGCTGGTCGATTCAAGTGTTTCAAGCGACTCTCTCGCAAGCTCAACACCGACATAAGCAGAAACCGATTTACACGACGCCTTCTTCTCAAGCACGTTGACTTTCAGGACGTCTTTCTCAATGGCTTCGCAGGAGCGTACCCTCTTCGCGATTGCTCACTGGGATAGTCTTGCCGGAGACGGCTTCCATTCGACACTTACTTGACTTCCTACTGCTGGAAGTGCTACTGTCTAAGAGAACGATTGAGCGAGATAAATATGCAACACCACATTCCGAATGAATTAAGACACGAAACTGCTCGGCTTGCGGCAAGTATGAGCCTCAATTTGGATGCCGCAGTCCGCCATTCGCTAGACAATTGGGTATATCGGGTCAGCCAGAACGATGGATGCAAGATTCCCGACGTCCCCATTCTCCCGGAAGCTTCCGAGTCCATTCCCATCGATTTGCCGCGATCCAAACACCAAGCTGTTTCGGTTGTCGCTTTGTCCCGACGTAACCCGGACGGCGTCGGGATCGAATGACATCCATGCATCACTCGGCTCGCCTCACAAACCCCGATCACGCAGGGCGAGATGAACAGCGGTCATGCGAAATAACCTAATGATGTTGGTGATGCTCGGTGTACTGCAATCCGCATTTTAAACCGCGTAGGGGCGCCTACTTGATCGTATTGTAGGGCAACCAGCCAAGCGGTCGACTTCGTGCTAAAAACGCCATTTCTGTGGCTTCTGGACGTTTCACCGTGAAACTGCATCCTCAGGCGTCTCCCCTCCGAATGGATCGGCGGCGCAATCAAACCGATGCCGGCTAGTTGGCTAATACCAGGATTGCTGACTCGCAGGCGATTTTACGCAATGACTGAGCTGGCTGGGATTCTGATTTTCGCTTTGGTCAAGGAAATGGTCGATTCACAGTACGGCCTGACGAACTCAATTGGATCGCCGAGCGACACGGACCAGGAACCCTACGTTGATTGACAACGTCCAGCTCTTAGTTCCAGTTTTGCACTTTTCGGGGGG
>JAGQPD010000872.1 GCA_020426865.1 Planctomycetales bacterium | reverse complement strand
CGTCAACCCAGGATCATCCTGCCCCCCATCATCCTGCCATCCCCCGACAGCCTCCCATCATCCTGCCCCTCATCAACCTGCCATTCCCCGACAGCCTCCCATCATCCTGCCCCTCATCATCCTGCCTTCCCCCGACGGTCGCTTTTCGCCGCGATTCTCTACATGACTCGGCAAACCAGGCAATTTGCGACATCTATATGTCTGTTGACAAACTGAACGCGAAGTTCTTGCCAAGCCAACAACGCTAGCGTACCATTAATGCCAGAAAGGCCGAACCAACCGATTCGACGCCAGAAAGTGCATAGATTCGAGTCACTTTTGAGAAGCATCCCGCATGCAATCCGGGCCGAAAGCAACCATCCTCCGAAAAGTCATTGTCGTGATGTACCTGTTCGTCACGGCGCTCGGTTACGGGTTGCATGGCCTATCGCCCGCTGGACCGGTCCATTACCAGAACTGTGGGTGTGGCCAAATTGCTATTGCCGATGCAGCTGCCGAGTGTGGCGAATGGGCGGGGACAGGATGTGGCGGAGCGTGCGATCATGTCGCGTTCCGTCGACGTTCGAAAATGAACCGCGGCGGAGCGGCGGGAGTTCGCTGGTCGGGACCGACATCTGTCCGGTCTGCCAGCTAATCGCGCAGCTCAATTCGAGCGCCACCGTACTACCGATTCCAGCGACACCGGCGACGGTCACCTGGAATGGCTTGTTGCCTCATTCGAGCATTCTGCCTGGCGTCCCCGCAGCGGGATACGAATCGCGCGGCCCGCCACATTGCTAGCGTCGTCTCACCCAACCGCATGGCGACAGAATCGCGACGCGGCCGGGGGGGACATTTCTAGCGATGTCTATTCTTTTTTCACGGAAAGCCTGGTAATATTCCGGCTTATCCCAGCTGCGTTAGCCAGAAGAGGAAGCGCGAAAATGAACCGTCGGTCTGCATTTACACTTGTCGAGTTACTTGTCGTCATTGCGATAATTGGAGTTTTGGTGGCGTTACTGTTGCCGGCGGTCAATGCGGCACGGGCGGCGGCGCGTCGAGTGGAATGTTCCAACAACATGCGTCAGATAGGCTTAGCGATGATCCAGTATTGTGACACGCATCGGGGGGCGTTTCCGACGACGCACCATGAGCACGAGGGGCATGACGATCATCATGATGCGGACGACGAGGATGAGGAGGATCACGAGCACGAGGAGTCATGGATATACTTGCTGGCACCGTATTTAGAGGATGTCTCGGAGATCCGATTGTGTCCGGACGACGTCGAGCGTCGCGAGAGCGAGATCTCCACGCTGACGAGTTACGCGATGAATGGCTATTTGCGGAAGCGGGAGGTTATACCGGCAACGGCATCACCGGAGTTACGTGCGGAGATGCAGGCGGAGCAAGTGGGGTTAGTTGGCGAGTATGACGCCTTACGAAAGACGCATGCGACGATAATGTTATTTGAGGGGCGGCTTAGTGCTTTGGCGTCGAACATTGACCATGTTCATGCCCAGTTGTGGTTCACGGAGCAGAATTTGATCAGCAATGCCCGCGATCAGGCGGTATGGAAGGCGGTGACGAACGAGGTAGCGGTGGAGCGTCACCATGGAACGTCGGCCAATTACTTGTACGCGGATGGGCATGTTGCATCGATTCCCTCGAGTGAGGTTGCTGGGTGGTGTGCGGAGGGATTCAATTTCGCCATTCCCCCGCGATAGCGGAATTTTGGTTGGCACCGGAAGCGGCAACTGTGGTTGATCGCTTGCAATGGCCGCGGACAGAGTGCACAATCACAACTTTGCCAAGTGGCTTTCCTGGAATGAGTGGCGAGGTATGTGATGTTTCCACGCTGGATGACTGTGGCATTGGCGGTTGGGGTGATTCTTGCCTGTCGCGCGTTGGCATGTGCCGACGAGGACTCGTCACAATCAAAAGTTGAGCCGGATCTCGTCTATGGTCACAAGGACGGGCTGGCGATGACGATGGATCTATTTCGTCCGGCTGGGGAGGGGAACGGCGCGGCGATTTTGTTCATGGTCAGTGGCGGCTGGTATTCTGTTTGGACGCCACCGGAGAATACGCAACGGATCATTCAACCTTATCTCGATCGTGGCTATACGGTCTTTGCGGTTCGACATGGCAGTAGTCCACGGTATGCGATTCCCGAGGCGGTAGCGGACGTACAGCGCGCGGTACGTTATGTGCGTGTCCATGCCGAGCGTTGGGGTGTGGACGCGAATCGACTGGGGGTGATCGGGATGAGTGCTGGCGGGCACCTGTCGCTGATGTTAGGGACAACGGGAGACGACGGTCGGGCCGATGCGAAGGACGAGTTGGAGCGGGTATCGAGTCGCGTGCAAGCGGTAGTCGCGTTGGTTCCACCGACGGACTTACGAGTGATGGTATGGGAATCCCGCGATTCGCTGCCGGCTTACCGTAATTTCCCGGCGCTCGAATTGGCGATGGACAAGGCGGAAGCGAGTTCGCCATTGGTGAAGGTCACGGCCGACGACGCTCCGGCCCTGGTAATCATGGGCGGCAAGGACGAGTTGGTGCCGGCCAAGCATGGCGAGTGGATCGACGGAGCATTTGAAAACCAGCATGTCGCCCACAAACTGATCATCTACCCCGATGCGGGACACGGGTTGGAAGGGGACGAGAATCGCAAGACCACGATCCGCGAGGCGCTGCAGTGGTTCGACACCCATCTGTCAATTGCGCCGTAGCTGCATACGACACGACGAGCAACCATTAGGTGTCTGCGGATTGCGTGACGGGTTCGCCCCAATCGGCGGTGAATTCAGCCTGGCATGGCCGGCAACGAAAGCGGCGTCCGAGATGCTCAGCCACCACCATGCTTGTGTCACCACAGCCCGGGCAAGCGACCCGCACACGTAGCGCCCCGTTTCCGCACTGCATGATGTCGCTCGGAACGGTGGCAAATGGAACGTCGTCTTCGTGCAGCGTGGTCAGAAGATCGCGGGTCACCGGCACGACGCCGGCAATCCGATTGGCCAGGCCCCGAATGGCCTCTTCGAACAAGTTTCGTACAACGCGGCCGTTACCAAAATGGTCGTCTCGCTGTTCGTACAACCACTGCAATCCCACCAGCAATCGTGCTCGCACCGCCGCCGGCAACTCGTAGTAGTTTTTATCGCACAGCAATTGAAAGATCCGCGCCAACTCGGTGGTCGCGTAATCGGGAAACGTCAGCGTCCGGCTGAAACGCGAGGAAAGGCCCGGATTGGCGGCAATCAGACGCTGCATCGGTTGTGGATAACCGGCCAGGATCACGACCAGGCGATCACGGGCATCTTCCATGCGTTTGAGCAGCACCTGCAGTGCCTCATGTCCATATGCATCTTCGCCTTCGCTTGACACCAGACTATAAGCTTCGTCGATAAACAGGACACCGTCCAATGCTTCGTCGATGATCTTGTTGGTCTTGGGCGCCGTTTGCCCGGCGTATTCGGCAACCAACCCAGAGCGATCGGTTTCGATCAGATGGCCGCGTTTAAGGATCCCCATCGCGCCCAGGATGCGGCCGACGATGCGGGCCACCGTCGTCTTGCCCGTGCCCGGATTGCCGGCAAAGACCATGTGCAAGGTAATTGGCGTGTTCGGCAGGCCGCTCTGAACCCGCTGAGCCTGCAGTTTCAACAGATTGGTCAATGTGCGAATTTCATCCTTGACCGATTGCAGGCCGATGAGCCCCTCGAGTTCAGCAAGTGTTGCCGATAGATCCGCAGCGGGTTCGGGTGCCATCGGTCTTGCCGGAGACTTAGGGTTGGGCAGATCGCACTCCGCACGGACTTGCCGGGCATCGGCGGGAATGGCCCGAACGGTCGCTTGCGACTTCGCCCGCACTCCATCCGATCTCGACGCCGTAGCCTGGTCGATCGCCAACGGTTGCAAGTGCTGTTCCAGCTCGTACTGGATCCCGCTCAGCGCACGGGCCGTGCGCGGATCAACGCTGCCGTTGGCCTTGCCGACGACGTTGGCCATCCGCATGATGACGGTTTCCAGCTTACCAACTTCGTCCCGCAACGGCGACATTGTCACAAACGGCCGGATCAAACTGTACCACTGCAGTCGTTCGACATGGGTGGACATTTCCCGAGCGGCCTCGCGGAGGTCCTCACCTTCGAGCCATCGGTCCCAGACATGATCGAACAATACCTGCGACAGCTGTCGCTCGAATCGCGACCATTTCTGATCGCTCAAAGCGACAACGAAATAGACCTTTACGACCAGCCCCCGATGTAGGTCGTCCATCATTTCGACGAACTCTTCGGGGGACTTATCGATGATGTGGGGATACTGATTGATGCATTGGCGGCCGCTTTCAACGTAGAGTTGACGACAGTCGTTCAGCGAACGCTGGTATTCCGCAATCAAATTGGTTTGACTTTGCGTCGTCATGGCTTCCGTCCGAGACCGTCCAGCCGAACGATCCCGTCAACGACTTTACAGACATGCACGGCGTATCGATCGGCGAAGTCGGGTCGGCTGAGGGGATACCCTTGATCGACCGCCGCTTTCACGGCGTCGACAGCTCCGGCGCGGACGATGGCCCCCGACGCACCTTTGTCACCGCCACCCAGCATTCGCTCTCCCAGCACGCCCGGCACGCTTCGCACGATGTCGCACATTGTCTCCAATTCCGGTCCCGAAATCTGGTAATCGTCACGCAGCCCAATTCCGTCGGCACGAAAGATTCGACCCACCTGTTGGATGTCGCCCTTTTTCCATGCGTCGAGCATTTGATAAAACCGCTGCTGCGATTCATAGATGTATTTTAACCGTCGGCACAATTCGGGAAACTCTTGTGCATACGTCGCCACCAGTTTCGCGTATAGCTTCGCCTCGCGAACCGCAGCCAGGTTTTCAATACCAAACGGCTCGGCCGCCATCGCGGCCAGACGCTCACATTCCTCGCGCCGAAGCTTGTAGGTGGACTTTTCCAAACCGGGCCGAACCGTGCCGGTGTCGAGACTGACAATGCGAAAGTCGCCAGCATCGGCGCCCAACGGCACATAGTCGATCGTGCGTTGCTGGGGATTGTAATGTGTCCCCATTCCATCGCGCGCAAACATGATCATGATCTGATCGAGTTTCCCGCAGGGGGAGCCAATGTAATCGTTCTCAACCAGCTGCGCCAAATCGACAATCCGAAACGGCTCCACCCCTTCAACGTTGTTGACCTCGAACGCCGTAATGATCAAGTTCAACGCCAGTGACGCCGATCTTGACATCCCCCCGCCGGGAATGTTGCCAAACAGTACAGCATCGAACCCGGTTTTCAGCGAGTACCCCTCACGGCGCAAGACGTAGTCGATCCCTAACGGAAACCGAGCCCAACTGTCGCGCACCTGGCCCGGCCCGGCCCCTTCTCCCAAACGAAACTGCACCACCCCATCCTGCGGGAAGTTGCAA
>JAGQPD010000871.1 GCA_020426865.1 Planctomycetales bacterium | reverse complement strand
ATGGTTAACGGCGAGGGGGCTGCAGCGTTTGTCTTTGAGCGGCGATCGCATGCCGAGGCGCGGGGAGCGAAACCACTTTGTCAGATACTAGGGTTCTCGCGGATGTTTGGCAGTTCCAGCGCCGGCACCGCTCCTCCTGCCACGGAGACAATCACTCGCAGTATTAATGGCGCGCTGCAGGATGCCGGAGCGTCTGCGAGTGATATCGGGCACGTCAATACGCATGGCCTCGGCACGATCGCTGGCGATCGTGCCGAGGCCATCGCCATTGCGAGCACACTTGGCGATACCCCAGTGACGGCACCCAAGAGCTTCTCCGGTAACCTTGGCGCCGGCAGCGGTGCCGGGGAAATGACAGCGACGGTGCCGGCGCTCCACAGCGGCACGGTGCCCCACACGCTAAACTTCGAAACCCCCGACCCCGAATGCCCCGTCAACGTCATATCGCATCAGGCGGCGCCGCTGAAGAATGATGCAGCGATGGTGCTCAGCCAGTCGGCTATCGGCCACGCCGCGGCCGTGGTGTTGGGAGTCGCGTAACAAGCAAGCAGCCGTCTGCGTCAACAAGCGACCCGTTGTTGTTACCAAGTGTTGTTTGTCGCCAGATGCTGTGATGGGCAACCTACTACGTCGAATTTCCGTGACCGCGATCGAACCGGATCCCTTCGCAGTGTTTTGCCGGATCGAGCGGCAAATACGGTGTTGCCCGGTCGCTCGGCAACGGGTTTGCCTGCGTCGGCGTGTCATCTCCCAACGATCCACCTTTTGTGTGTGGATGCGTCGACTGGGAACGATCCTGCCGCGACGGCTCGGTACCAACTGGCTCGTCTTCATGGCCCGTTGTCTTGCCACTTGGCTGCTTCTTGGTGGAAAATAAATTGCCCAATGGGCTGGCCAACAAGGCTGGCAGCATGATCAAGTCGCCCACCAGAGCCGTCGCCATCAGCGTCAGCATCATGGTGCCGAATCGCTGAGTCGGCGTGAAAGTGCTGAGTGCGAATACCGACAGCCCAAGCCCGCCGATCAACGTCGTCTGCGTCATTGCCGTGGCACATCGTTGGTAGGCCTGCCGAATAGCGTTGTACCGATCCATGCCGTCGTCAATCCCACGGCGGAACCAGGTCAAAAAGTGGATCGTGTCGTCAACCGCCACCCCCATCGCGACACTGGCCGTCATCATCGTTCCGATGTCGACCAGGATATTGCGCCAACCCATCAGACCAAACACAATCGCTACGGGGAATACGTTGGGGACCATCGCCAGTAATCCTGCACGGAGGCTGCGTAACAGTAGGACCATCACGACGCTGATCATGGCGAATGCCCAAAATGTGCTTTGCGTCAGGCTGTCTAAGAGCGTCCGTTGTGCCTTGTAGACGATCGGTACCAAGCCAGTGTAGACGACCGCCACTTGTTCCTTTCTCTGGTTGGCCGTCAGATCGGCCGTGCCATGCGCGTACGCGTGGTTGCGAGCATCCACGACGTGCGGCAATTGTTCACTAAGGGCCGCGAAATCGTAGCGCGAATCCCCATCCAGAACCAAGACGCAGTCGTAGGCTTCCAGCGTCTGCTGCCAATCGGCGGGCAGTTCGAAACGCGGGTCGTGCCAAGTGACTCGCACGCTAGCATTGCGAAACAGGTAAGACAGCGTCCGAGCGAAAATGAATCCTTGGTCAATGGGCTTGGTGAGCGCATCCTCGGCGCCAGCAGCAGGTTCTGCCCCTGGGGTGGGTGCAGCGGATGAATCGTCACTGCCTTGTCGCGGGACCGACGCGAAGGACGATCGCCCAAGCGGAGCACCGAGCAACAACACCTTACTGCCGCGATAGCGTCCATTTTTGTTAGCGTCCGTCAAGTGCTGCAGCGTCTCCAGTCGCGTGCCGTAGGCACGAAGAACGGGCTCGACAACCTGTTTGACACTTCCGACAAACTGGCCGTAGTCGACGTTGTTCAACGCACCTAATCGCAAACTGACGCGCCATAATTCGGATTGATCGTCTTTATCGACGCGCAGGTAGTCCGACGCGAGAAACTCCTCGCGATAGTTCCGCAAACGGCGACTCGCCGCCGTGCGCAGTGCGTTGGTGGTGATCGATCCACCAACGTCGGGTAGTTCGGGCGAGAAGGTCGATGCCAGCATCGCCTGGCCGACAATATCGCCGTGTGCCTCGCCGTAGTGCTCCTCGATCACGTCCTGCAGGTAACGCCCGATTTCCATGCGTTCCAAAAAGTTGAGCCGCAAGGCGTCGTCCAGCGGCGGCGTGGCCGAGGCCAATTCCTCGGGGTCAACTCCAGCGCTGTCGTCGGTTAACGCGGGAGCCCGATCGGCGGCGACCGAATCGCGACCAGCTTCACTCAAGTCCGACTCGGCCTTGATCAGCTCCGGGCTCACGCGAACCACTAGCTCCATGGGAACCAGCTTGCCAAGATGTCCCTCCAGCCATTCGTAATCGCGAATAATCTTGGCATCGCCGTCGAACAACTTGAGCAATTGAATGGAGGTATTTAGTCTTGGCAATCCGGCGGCACAAGCAACCATCACGAGTAAACACGCGGCGGTAACCAGCCCGTGTCGGCGGATGATGAATTCACCGAATACCGCCCAAGCTCCCTGGATGCGTTGGTGCAATTCCGAGGTGGGCGCCGAAGTGGTAGCAGTCCGATGGTATCCTGGGGGCCACAATTGCAGGGCCGATGGCAAGTACGTGAAGAGCAGGATCAGTGTGGCGACCACACCGATCGCCGAATAGAAACCGAATTTTTCAATCGGCACGATATCGCTGGATGAGAGCGAGAGGAGGCCCAACGCGGTCGTGATAGCGGCCAGAGTGCAGGGCTTCCAGCCGTGCCCGACAGCGGCCTCCGGACCACCCGCCAATCCGTTTGATTCGACCGCTTCGCGGTAATAGTTGACAATGTGGATGGCACCGGAAAGGCCAAGCACATAGACCAGTGACGGCATGGTCATCAGCACAGCATCGACACTGCTGCCACCCCACCAGACGAACGAAACGCTGGCAATGGCGCTGACGGCGCCCACGAACAGCACCATCATCGTGACGTAGACGCTGCGAAAGCTTAACCAAGACAGACCGATCCCGACTAAAGCGGAGAGGCCGACGAGACGCACGAGCGTAATTTGTCCTTCTTCATCGATGGCCACATTGTCGACCGCCGGACCTCCCAAACGCACGACCGGCATGGCCGATGCAGTTTGTGCAGTGGATGAGTTTTCGGCCAGCGCGGCCGGCAGGAAGCTGGGGACCTCGGGAGGTGCAATTCCCGCTTCGGCTGCCATATTCAGCAGTTTGCCGCGAGGCTTGCCTAACACGCCCCGCCCAATGACACGATGCAATCGCTGCCGGCCCAGGTCACTGAGCGTGACGATCATGCATGTTTGTTTGCCGTCGGGACCGAAAAGACTGCCGCGCAGTCGGCGCATTGCTTCTACGTAATTGCCATCCAAGGATCCGTCCGGTCGGATCAGATTATGAAGGACACCCGGTCCGGTAGTCACGCTCTTAAAGAGGTCGGCTTCTAGCCGTCGAGGGTCACGATAGTACCATGGCCCGTCGACATTGCCCGTGACGGCCACCAGTTCGCCGTCTAGCTGGTTTTTTCCATATTGCCATCGATGGAGTGAGCGTCCCAAAACCCCCAAGACAGTGGCGTGTCCGTTCCACCGAAAGATATCGCCATTGGGTTTGACATAGTACCAATCGTCATTGATGCCTTTGAGCCATTTTTCCTCTTCGCCGCCCCAATTTTCGTGATAGTTTCCGGTAACGAAAAGCTGGAGTCGATTCCCAACAAAATCGCGATTTGCTTCCGGGTCAGTCGACTGCAGCTGGCGCGCATAAAGATCGTTTTCTTCGTCGACGTATTCTGGCAACCTGGCAGACGAGTCGAGAGGCGATACGCCATGGCTGTCGGCCAAAGATTGCGTGTCATCCGAGGATGCAGGCGCGGAGGCGTTGGATCCATTCCGTTCTTGATTCGCTTCTCGCTGCGACGGTGGCGTTTCGGGAAAAAACTTATCAACGAACAACTTGAACCGTTGATCGTCGAGCGTGCCGTGACAACCCTCCCAACTGACCACCATGAATTGTTCGCCGAGGAAGTGTTCACGAAACCAATTAAGCTCCCCCGTTTCCGCAAAGCGGTCGGGTAGCCAGTCCTTGACATCGTTGCGCATCCCTTCCACTGCCAACCTGGCTCCCCGCAAGGCAAACGGGACCAAGAAGAACACCAGCATCAAGATCAGCAGACCGCGTCGATCGTAGAAGGACCGTTTCATAGTCGACAAGTTACACTTTCTCAACAGATATCCAGACAGCTAGACTAGTCCTAGAAGCGGACCGAGTCCATGCCAAACTCGCCAGATTTGCCGTTTCGTTAAGGGACGACCCTTGATATTGCTGATGACCTTGCTGGTTCTTTCCGTTCCCAAATTGTGCGTGAAACGCGGATTGGCGAAAGTTGCCGGTATATGCCGCGCGTAGCGAACGGCTGTGATCTCTTCCGGGACTACCAGATCGTCTCCAACCCCACCGATAGACCTTGATAGAACGAATTACCTTCGGCAACCAGCGTGCCGCGCGTGGCCCCTAGCCGGAGGTTGTCTGCGGCGCGAGCGACGCTGGAGAAGTAGAGCAAATTGTATCCTGCCTTTATCGCCGTGTGCGGTCGGAAATAGTATGCAGCGGCAAAATTGACTTCGGCAACGAACGTCCCTGTGGTGTCCTCGAGTTTGCGTACCGGACGGTCGCTTGTACCGTCGTCAGACACAATACTGTCAACGAGTTCTGCGCGATTGGCCAAACCGGCTACCTTGCCTTGGAGCGACCAGTACCAGCGATCGTATTTTTCCATCAATTCGAGCCCAATTTGACCGCCAAACATGGAATTTTCGGTGGACACAAAGTAGTCTGTCGTGACGCTCGGCTGTTCCGCGTCTGTGTCGGTGGCCGGCACGAGGTCGCGAAAGCCGTGCATATTGAATCGGTCTGGGGCGTTGATGTACCGCACACCACCGAAAACCGTCCGCAACCCACTGCTTGAAGCGTGGCGGACCCAGCGGCCATTGGGCTGCAATGCCAGTTGATCGCGACCAGGGCGAGTCTGAATGCGATAATTCACCTCGAAGGAATCCAACTTCGAGGCATAACTGTACGAGGCTGAATCCAAACTCGCCATTCCAGGGACTCGGTTGCCCAACAAGGCACCAAGGCTCTGTGAATCGGCCGCCGTAAACTCCGCGCTCGCGTTCCAGTCGAGCGCCCCCAAGTAGCTCGCGTCGACAACGTGATCGTTCCCGGCATCGTCGCGGCCCAAAATGGTGCCCAACGTCATTCGTAGGCCAGGTTCAAATCGAAAGACGTCGTTGCTGTCAGCAAAGCCTTGAAAGGTCGTCGTGTCCTGATACAAAAACACGGGCGTGTTCTGCTCCAGTCGGTACATCACAAACTCGGATCCCAGGTACCATCGACCACGACGGAACCACGTTCCCGAACTGTAAACTTCCGGATCAACACCACATGCACCGGTCCCCATGACCTGGTCGTATACCGGTAGTGCATCGCCGTCGATGACCACCCCGTCCATCGAGTACCCGTCCATCGGGTACCCATCCATCGGCAGCGCACTTGTTGGAGCTAGCGCCGTCGCACCCGGATAGGTTGTCTCGCCAAGCGGCGCGGCGGCCGACGGGGTCGTCGCCATGGGCTGTGGGGCCCCGATCGCTCCTTCACCAATCGGCGCCGGTACCTCGACCGGGGGCGTCACCTCCGTAAACTGCGCGGCGTTGACGCGTGCGGCCCCAATACGCTGATACTGACCGTGGGTGCGTTCTGCAGTGAGGATCGACCCCACCAGTACGATTGCTATCCAGCCGAACCGTTGACCTGTCCAGGTTTGCACCGTGTCTCTCCCTAGTTGTCTGTGGGACCGACGAACGAAAACCGCCCGTGCGGCCTCTGATTCCGCTCTGTCAACTGCCTCATCGTCAAAAGTCGGCCGGCAAAATGAGAATAAACCACAAAATCCTCAAAATGATGCCATTTGGTCAAGTCGATTCAATCGCTACACTTTCACTCGTGGTATCGTCCAATCGGCCGCGTTGCTTGACTTCAACGTGGCAAGATGCGCGACAAGATGGCACCAAAACCGCCGCTAGCTTGCCAAAATTGGCGCCGAGACAACCTGCCAATGAGCGTCCGACTGCTGGCGGTCTTGAATTTCTCGGCGGTCTTGAATTTCTCGACCTTGTTTCATCCAATGAGACAAAGGCGGAGGCATCGTTCATCGCTGGTCCCCGCACAAAAGAAGAAGGAGGATCGTCATGTCCCCACTCGAATCCCTAATTGCTAGCGGCACCAAGCTTTGGCTCGATTCGGTCGACCCCGAGCTTGTCGCCACCAATCGTGCGCTTGGAGCTACGGGAGCCACCTCCAATCCAGTGATCGTCAGCCAGTTGCTGGCGACTGGTCGCTTCGATGACGCCATCCAACAGTGTCTTGCGGAGCAAAAAACCGATTCGGACATCGCGTGGGAGATGACCGACCGCTTGGTCCGCGACGCTCAAGCGGTGTTTCGCTCGGTGTGGGACCAGACCGCAGGCAACGACGGCTATGTCAGCTTTGAATTAGACCCGTTGCTGGAAGATCCCAACGGAGCAATGTCGCACGACGAACGGGTGGCACGGTATATCAAGTTGGGGACGAAATGGTCCGCCGGCCATGACAATCGGATGATCAAAGTACCGGCGACGCCTGCTGGCATTGCCGCCTTGGAAAGTCTGGTGAGCCAAGGTGTGACGGTGAATGTGACGCTCATTTTTTCGGACGAGCAGTATCAGCAGGCGAGCGCTGCGGTATGGCGTGGAGCGCAATCGCGTTCGACGCTAGCGGCATTCAAGAGTGTGTACAGCATCTTTGTCTCGCGGATTGACGTGTACACGGAGAAGCACGTGCCGCAGCTTTCGCCAGCATCGCAGGGTCAGGTCGGCATTGTCAACGCGAAGCGCATCTGGCGTCATCATCGCGAGTTCTGGCAATCGCGATCGACGCCACTGGATCAGGAGATCATTTTTGCCAGCACGGGGACGAAGAAGCCGGGGGACGCAGCGTGGAAATACGTCGAGGCTTTAGCGGGGAGCGACATCCAGACAAATCCACCGGAGACGAACGAGGCGGTGCAGGTGAGCGGCTTAACATTTTCACGGAACGTCGACAAAATGCCGGCAGATTCGGTATTAAGGGAGATCGATGCAGAGGTCGACTTTCAAGAAATGGAGCGGGTACTGATGGCGGAAGGGATCAAGAAGTTTGTAGATCCACAGCGGGCATTGCTCCAGTTGATCGCAGAAAAACGCAGCCATTTGGTGTAACCAACCCTGAATCGACAGCCATATTGCTTGCCACCGGCGTGGTGGGCCCCTAAGTTGACTCCGTGGTTCGTAAAACTTTCGCGGGGCTACCGTCGCCGACAGCTCTTTCGTGGGCAACAAGTCGTGGGCGTTGATGCGGATGGACTGGAGCATGTCCGCGAAGCGGTGCGACAGGGGCATGGGGTATTAATTACGCCGAACCACTCGACCCACTATGATTCCGCGGCCCTGTATCTGGCCTTGGATACGATCCGGCAGCCCGTGTATTTCATGACAGCGTGGCAAGTATTTGCCATGAGTACGGGATGGGAGCGTTGGGCGATGCAACATCTGGGATGCTTCAGCATTGATCGCGAGAGCTCAGATCGCCAAAGTTTCAAGCAGGCGGTGGAGATTCTCAAGCAATCCCCACAGCCGCTGGTGATCTTCCCGGAGGGAGACATTTATCACGTAAACGATCGCGTGTTTCCGTTTCGGGAGGGTGCGGCAGCGATCGCGTTGAGTGCGGCGAGGAAAGGGGAACGTCCGGTGTCGATGATCCCGTGTGCCATCAAGTTTTGGTACA
>JAGQPD010000870.1 GCA_020426865.1 Planctomycetales bacterium | reverse complement strand
GTTCGCGTGCCAACGATGGGGCGATTAACAGGGCGTTATCCCAGGTCAGCTTCGTCAGAGGCTTGGGGAGTTCTTGTAACCAACCATTATTCGCAAATCGACCATCCCAAATAGACGGATCCGGCCGAAAGCTAATCTGGAGAAGTGTCCCCCGCGATTCGTCGCTGTCATCAAGCTGTGTGTTGTTTGCTGTGGCGAGAGCCGAATTCCGGGCGGAGGTGAAACGCTCCGCGAACTCGCTTGACAAGTCAACGTTGGGCGCAGCGGGAAAAGCAGTCCCCGGCACAACGCCGAGCTTCAACCAACGGGCCCATTGTGAGTCAAAGTCATTGGCGATTTCCGCGGCCCCTTCGTCTGGACGGCGCTCTCTCCAAGCTGAACGTAGCTGCTCGTAGGGCGAGTCGTTTGCTTGGCCCAGCAATTCAGCAACGACTTGATGCGGTGACCAGGTGTCATACAGCGGAGCGATTAGTGGTTGAATTATGGATACCAGACCGTTGCGCGCTCGCACATCGCTCCAGCACTCCAGATAGTGTGATTCTGGAATGTGCCAGTGACACAACTCCGCGGTCTCATCCGCGTACATTCCCAAATGCATGCGGTAAGGCACGCGACTAATGGCATCCGTGAAATCCCAGTCCGCTGGGGCAGTGAGTACGGGATTCGATGAAAGCACAAGCAGCGTGTCGACCTCGCCCTGTTTCATGGCCTCTTTCAATTGCCGAAGTGAATCCAGTTGCGAGAATGGCGAGACGAGAAGTGCCTCATCGTCGGAAGCGTTTCCTTGTGAGTCGGTGGAAGTGGCCGTCGTGCCGACCACGGGTTGGATATAGGTAACCGTTGTTCCAATAGCTCCGAGCTTGGCGTTGATCGCCTGAGCCAAGGCATGGACATGTGGAGGGTGATTGTAGCCAACGACAATTAGGGCACTGCTTTCGCCGTCCCCGAAGCGGTAACGTATCAGGTCGTCGACGAGCGCTTCAAACCATTCGATGGGCACTTCGGCGGGAACGGTGCCGACCTCATCTCCCGAATTGACATCGAGCCGTGAGGCGAGTGCCAGCAAAAGCTGCTCCATCGACTGAGGGGCGAGCGGCAGACGATGATCGGCTTTCGCGCCGGTAACGGTCGCCGTGGACTCCGCCACATAAAGTCGGTTCATTTCTCGCGGGCGGCTCGTCGCCACGCTCGCCCGTCGGTGCCGGGCGAACTGCCTGGCATGCGGAATTGGCGCATGGCCAGCCAACAAGAAGTCGTCATCGAGTGAGAGAATCACAGCGGCTTTACCAAAATCGTACAGCGGTTGGAGCGGCCGTCCGAAGGCAAGCTCGCAACCCCGAATATCAGCATCCTGCGGTACCGGCTCATAGTGATGCCATTGCATGGCCGGATACGCGTCTTTGAGCCGCTTCAGTTGGGCCAACAGTGTGGGAGAGGTAATCGTGCCTGAAAGGATACGAAAGCCACGTCCATTGTTGGCATCGAGGCGCTGCCGGAGTGCTCCGATTGCCGATTGCAATTCGGCCTTGGCGCTGATTTGCCCATTATTCAGGATCGCTTGAGACCGATCGGGATCGTAAAGCGTAAGCACACTAGCCTGAGTAAATGGATCGGTTGCTCCGAGACTAAAGGGATGGTGGCGGTTGCCTTCCACCCGCGTGGGGCGTCCCATATGACTCTCAGCGACAAGCCCCACACCGTATCCAAACAGGGGCATTGCCGTGGCGAAGTACAGCGGTTGGCCGGGCACCAGTTGCTCGGGCATCTCCACGTAGGGCAATATCTCCTCTTCGGGCTTCTTGGCGCAGCCACTCCAACTGGCCAACGCCAGCGAGGCGCTCATCAGGGATAGAAACTTTCGGCGCGACAAACCAGACGGCCAGCGGTCCGCATGATCGGGAAACTCTGGGGCAAGCCGTGCGCGATACGCGTCGCCGTCGGCCAGTTCATTGAGGCTGCGCCAAAACTGGCGTCCTCGTTGGTCGGTCAGACGCGTATTCGTGGGGTGTGAGTTTTCCGCACTCGAAGCTGTCATTGAGGTCGATTTCGTGCTGTAGTTAGCGATGGCAGATGGAACAATTCGTCTCGCTTTGTATGTCGTACCGCTGAGACAAGGCGAGCCGCAGCGACTGCAAATCCGACTCCGCGGCATCAAATTCGGGGAGATCGTTTTCAATGCCGCGTTGCAGATCGCCAGACTCGGCCAGTTCTTCGAGCGATCGCATGTCGTATACGAATTCACGGGGCCGTAAATGGGGTACGGGGTCTCGGTGACATGAAAGACACCACTCCATTAGCAACGACTGGTTTTTCCACATCAGCGGCATTTCATCCACACGACCATGACAACTGACGCAACCAATTCCCTTATGGAGGTGGATACTGTGGTTGAAGAAGGCGTAATCCCCCAAGTCATGCACTCGCGTCCATCGAATTGGCTTTTGATCGCGATAGCTGTCGCGAATCGGCTGCAACATGGGCTGGTCGTTCCATAGATAGGCATGACAGTTCATGCAAATTGAGGTCGACGGGATTCCGGCGAACGACGATTTGTCGACACTGGTGTGACAGTACCGACAATCAATTCCGGCGTCTCCCACATGATGCTGATGACTGAAGGGAACCGGCTGTTCGCGAGCGACGCCTTCTTCGGTCCAGTAGGGCGAACGGACGACGATCCAAATGATGAAGAATATCGCGGCGATAACAAACACCATTCCGAAGATGCTGACGCGGCTAATCGCGTTCATCGAGGGATGGAAGATATTAGCCATATCAGGAGGGCATCACCGGGGATATTGGGACGTAGATCGCAAACCGAAGTCAGTTTAGGGATTTGAGGTAGTCGACGACCGCTCGTGCATCTTCCTGTTGAAAGCGAAATGGTGGCATGGGCGGACGTGGTGCCTTGCCGTTGGGGCGATGACCTGTCATTAGCAAGGTGACGACCGCATCGTCCTCCCATCCTGGCAGTCCCGCCAGTTGCGGCGCGTGAAACGCCCAATCGCTATCAGCCGTGGGGCCTCGCACCGGGATAGGGCCGCCTCGCAACAGACGCGTCTGATCCAGATTTCCCGCCGCATCCTTGGGTGTGTGGCAAATCACACACATGGCAACTTGGTGGACGATGTACCTGCCGCGCTCAACCGAGCTGCCTTCGTCAGACGGCGAAGTTTCGCGGGA
>JAGQPD010000869.1 GCA_020426865.1 Planctomycetales bacterium | reverse complement strand
CGGACGGTACGTTTCCCGACGCGAGCGTTGAACGACTGCGGGAGATTGGCGATTGGATGGCAGTCAATAGTGAAGCTATTTACGGAACGACGGCGGCCATTTTTCTCCCTGAATGGGGGCGCGTGACATGTCGCAAGAACTCGATCTACTTGCACGTGTTCAACTGGCCCAGCAATGGCCAGCTCGAGATTCCGCTGCTGGAGCGGCCGATACGTCGCGCATCGTTGTTAGCAAAACCTGACGTGACGTTGGCAACAAAGACGACGGCGGGAAAGATAACGATCGAGGTACCCCGCGAGCCAGTAACAAAGTACGCTACCGTAGTGGTCTTGGATTGGGAATAGTGTTTGTCGGTCCGGCAGTGGCTTTGAGTTTTCTATGAATATTGATTCGGATCGACAACGTCAATCGCTGCAACAACAGTTGCGGCGTGCTGTCGACCGTCTTCGCGCGGGTCGGCTGGTCGCCCTGCCGACCGAGACCGTCTACGGGTTAGCTGCCGATGCGACGAATGCTCAGGCCGTGGAGCAAGTGTTTCTCACAAAAGGCCGGCCAGCGGACCATCCGTTGATCGTACACTGCCACGCAACGGAACAAGCGTGGCAGTGTGCTGCGTCGGTCGGCGTGAATGCTCGGCGACTTGCCGCTGCCTTTTGGCCCGGACCGCTTACGTTGGTGTTACCACGGGCAGACTGGGTATTCCCCGCGATCACTGGCGGCCAGGATTCCGTGGCGGTGCGTGTCCCCGGTCATGAGCTTGCAAGAAGCGTGCTCGAACGCTTGGGTCGTCCGGTGGTTGCACCAAGTGCCAACCGATTTGGCCGCGTCAGTCCAACTTGTGCCGCGCACGTGCGTGCTGAGTTTCCCGATGGTGATGTTTTCATGTTGGATGGTGGGCCATGCGAGGTTGGAATTGAATCAACGATTGTTGATTGCCGCCATCCGACCGATATCGCGATTTTGCGCCCTGGAAGAATAACGACGGTCGATCTGCTTGGCGCTCTCGGAACAGTCAGCAAACCGCGATCCGAAGATGCACAAACCGTGCGGGTGTCGGGCAACCTCAAGTCACATTATTCGCCACAAGCAGACGTTGTGCTGTTGGACTCGTCGCGCATCTCGCAGTGGCTTGACGAGCATGCCGCGGACGCTTTCACAACGCTTGTCATTGCTTGCGGTGGCGAGCCGAGGAATCTACCAACTCGCATGCGTTGGCACAAAAAGCCGACTGACGAAACCGAGTTTGCTCGCGTAATGTACGCATTGTTGCGGCTAGCCGACGAACAGCGATTTGACCGCGTGGCGATTGAATTGCCGACCGGCGACGGAGTGGGACTCGCGATCCGTGATCGGTTAACGAGGGCGGCCCACCGTGACGCCGATACTTCGGGCGCGAAGGAGTGAGCGGAATACTTGTTTTTGGCGCGGACGACAAACTGTGCTTGGAGGGACAAAGATCCGTTCTATCCACTCAATTCGCGATTTCAGACACCAGAACGATTTTTGACGGGATGGCAACACGCGGCCGCCGTCCAGATATCGAACGGCTGCGTGTTGACTAGATTGCGGATCGAGTACTATCGAACTACAACGTAACACCGACAAAGTCGCGTTGTCAGTAGCATCGCACTCACTAAGAGCACAACGCCAGCTGGTTCGGGGACGGTAACACCTTCGGCGAAGTAGACGTTGGGCGGTTGTCCTGCCGGTCCGATTGTCACAACGTACGACATGGCGGCATGGGCAGGAACGACCAGGTGCATCGTGAGCACAAATCACACGGGCACCAGCGTATGACAAAAATATATAAGTGCCAAAGGTGTGACTGTGTGCCGCAAGTGTAGCAGCTATCGCACGGATTTGTCAAGCCGCTGCGGAATCATCGTCGTTCCTGCAGCTGGTCGTTGAATCCCCGGGCCACCGAGTCTCGGTCCGTCAAGCGGCGACGACGACCGGCTAACGACAACTTCGCACGCACGATTAGCGATTTTTGGCACACTCGGCACAGCTCCAATGGCATTGTCACCGCATTTCTGTTACGCTAAATGCACCATTTGATCGCTCTCGGCGTGGGCGGAGGCATGGTAACATGGCCCCGTATCCGCAACAACGGTTATCGCTTTCGGCTGCCAATTGATCCGAAGCAATCTGTCAGCGATATTTGCCAGCACCAAATTGAAAATTGTCCTCCATTGAAATTTGTCCTACGAGGGAAAACAAA
>JAGQPD010000868.1 GCA_020426865.1 Planctomycetales bacterium | reverse complement strand
TCGTCTCCTTGAACCACCGGGCTCGGCGCCGCTGTTAAAGACGCAATTGTCGGCGCCTGGTGTGGCTGCGGCGTGGAGAATCGCGTGATGTCGAGCGACCAGGATTCCAGCCGGTCTGGCTTCCCGCTCCAGATCCACTCAATCTCCAACGTCCACTCGCCAGCAGCGTCCTCGCTATCGAATGTACTCAACGGTTCGACAGGGCGGAAGCTTCCGAGAAATGGCGCACTCCCTTCCGACGCGGACAATGCGGCCTCGTCGTCGAACACGGTGTTCACCATTTCCAAGCCGTCGGGACGAAAATTCTTACGCAGCAGCTTGACCCTCGTTCCGCTTGGGCTGATCAAATACAATCCCACCGTTTTGCCTTGATCATTTACCTTTGGAAAGTGCACTTGAATGTTGATGTCGGCGATTGCTCCGTGATTGCCGTCATCAACCACCAAGGTCGAGGTCACCAACGTATTGTTGACCTTCATTGGCGTGTCCGCGCTGACGAACGTCGTCGTCGAAGTTGGCGCCGAAGCGCCGAACGACACGTAGGGCGAAGGCGTCAATTCTGATACCGTCACGATCGCGTTCACTGGCAGTCCGCCGCCATCAATCGGCGCGGTTTGCGTCCAGCCGGCGGGCAGTTCCTGGACCACAACGTATGTACCGGGCGCGACGTTCGGGAATGAGAACGCCCCGCTGCTGCCGATCGTCGTGGTGAATGCCTCGCCGGCGTCGCGTTGCCCGTTGCCGTTCGCGTCGAGGAAGACCGTCCAATCGTCGCCAATTGCCCGATTCGAGTCGTCGTCCAGTCCGTCACCGTCCAGGTCCGCGAACACGCGGCCGGTGATCGTCCGCACGTCGGGGTCCGACTTGTAGAGATAGTCGCTGCTGCCGGCCAACACTTCCCCAGTGGGAAGATCAGCGCCGTCTTGGAATCGTCCGATCAGTAGCAGATTGCTGCTACTATCCAGTGCTAAGTCTTGGATCGAGGCGCTGCCCAGACGCAATGCGTTGCGGACGGCAAGGCTCTCGTCCAGCTCAACAACAAATGCGTCTTCATTACCCACTGCGGCCAGCGTTTGGCCGCCGAAGGAGACTTGGTCGGCGAACGGCCCGGCGATGAACAATCGCCCGTTGTCGCTCCGCGCGATCCGCGCATCCGCCCCGTCTTCACCGGCGCCGCCGAATGCGGCTACCTGTTGGAATGCGCCATTGGCGTTGAGCTTGAGCACCATTGCATCCCGGGAGCCGTCGATCGACGTCAAAATGTCCGCGTCGCCAGGGTGCGTGTTTAATGGGTCGAAATCATTAACGCCGCGGAAATTGCCGGCGCCATAGACGTTCAGTGCCGCGTCGACGGCCACGTCCTTAACCGCTCCGTCAACCGCGTAAGCCCAATCCAGATTCCCACTGGAATCGTAGCGTACTATGATTCCGTCATGCGTGTCGTCGATATTCACCTGAGCTTTGACGATCGCCTGTCCGGCCGAGTCGAGCCCCAGGTCCGCCGAACCGCTGTAGCGCACCGCTAGTAGGGGCGAACCATCTGGCGCTATGGTTAGTGCCTGTGCAAGCACTTCGTCAGCCGAAGATTGGCCGTCTAACTGCCGCGCCCATTGAACAGCGCCGCTAGTATCTAGCTGGGCCAGATAGGTCATCACGGCGCCGCTCCGCACAACCGACTGCGGGCCGAACGTAAGCGATGTCGAACTTGATTCTCCGAGCAAATTGACGTTGCCTGCGCCGTCTGGGGCAAGTTGCGGTGCTCCATCGAATCCGTCGCCGCCGACGTGGGTAAGCAGCGACACCGAGCCGCCGACGTCGAAACGGGCGACGAACGTGTCGGTGCCGCCAGCGTTGGGTGCATCGCCAATTCCGTCCGCGTTGATGTCCAAGCTGCCGTCGCGGAACGTCCCGGCGAGAAGTACGTCGCCGCTCACATCAATCGCCAACGAGTTTCCCGCCGCGAAGGTCCCGCCCGTAAACTGCTTCGCCCACACCAAGGCCCCGTCGGCGCTGGCGTAACGGGCGACAAAGCCGTCCGATTGTCCCGCGGTGGTTGGAGTCAGCACGTTCGCTCCGGGGCCCAGGTCGAAGTCGAACGCGTCGCCAAACGACCCCGTGACGACGGCGTCACCGTTGCTGGCGACCGCGACGTCGTTGACGGTTACCGCGCCCTCGAATGTGTTGAGCCAACTGGGGTCGACCGACAGCATTTCGCGGCGCTCGAGCGGTTCGACACGCAGGCCGTGCTGGCGGGTGTGTTGTGATTTACGCGACGTCGACTTATGAGACATTGTGTACTCCTATTGGGCGGTATGGTACGCGCGCCTTTAGCGCAGTAAGTTGTTGAAACGTTTTTTGACGGAATGCGTCGCGCTATTGGCGACTGAATAATGTGGGCTTAAGACCGCTCGAAGCTAAACCGGCAGCGGCCACTAGCAGCAGCATTGATGTGTTAGGTTCGGGAACCGGCGACAATCGCACCAACCAAGGCTCACGAATGCCGTCGGGATTGATCGCGTCGCCTGCGATAACCGAGCCGTCGTCCGACATGCGAATGCCGATCAATTTCCATCCTTCGAGCTCCTCCGCCATCCCGAATTCATTGGCAAGCATCTCATCGACAAAACGCGTTCCGAGTTCCTTACGCCACATGAAGGGACGATTGTCGATTCCGCCTACGATCGCTGAACCGTCGTCTGACACGATCAGTTGGGTCGTGAAGATTCCGACAAGGTCCGACTCGCCTGGGGGCGGCGGAAGCGTCTCATATCCCTTCTCGGACGTCCACAGATAAGGTTCACGTTCGTGCGAGTCGCCGCTCAAGCGAGCTCTGCCAGTGATAGTGGACCCGTCCGCTGAAATCCTGTCCGCTGTGGCGCCCACCCAATGAGGAAGAAGGCCGAGCATTTCAACGCCAGCGTCTTCGGTATAGCGGTACGGTATGTTGCCCACGGGCGCGTAGTCCTCATCAGATCCGATGACTACCGATCCGTCCGCGGAGACGTCCCGTGCAAAAAAGGCAAAGCCTTCTCCGATACTGACCATCCCGGTTTCGCGCGCCCACCTGAAGCCAAAGTTGCGGCTCGGGCTTCCCAACGTTATTCGGCCAACAACGACTTCACCCGAGTCGGAGATTCCCGTGACGTTTCCGACTCTGTTGTTGTCAACAATTTCCTCGACAGCGCCGAGGTCCGTGAAGCCGTTCGTGTCAGACCAGATGAAGAAGCCGCTGTAAAACCCTTCCGGATGCGTCCTGTCCAACCAAGATCCAGCAACCACAGTCCCATCGGACGTACCGACTTCTGCATAGACTACAGCGTGTCCACCTGATCCAACTGGGGTGTAATCGGGTTGTGGCAACAACCCTAAATCTGAGAGACCGTGATCACTAGTCCATCGATAAAGATGCCTTTCTATCACACGCGCGCAACAATCTGGAAAATTGAAAACATTTGAGATACCAGTCATAAAAACTGCAGAGCCGTCTTGGCTGACTACATTTACATCAAATTCGCTATAGGGCGTGGTGCCGAGCCCCACAAAGCCTGCTTCGGGTGTCCATTGCCACGGTTCCGTCTCGCCGTTCTCGTTGGTCGCAATGCCTACGACGGCCGATCCATCGCCCGACATGAACTCGACGTCCATGTTTGCGTCGCCGAGGTTGTTGAATTGACCTAAAGTCACAAATTCGGTGGCCCGGGCAACGCCCATCGTGCATGTCGACAAGGCAGCTCCGATGACCATCAAGGCCAAGAAGAGTCGTAAATTCATGTGATCATTCCCGGGGCAATAGGCGTCGCAAAGGCAGGACGCCAGCTACTCGTTTAATTGCGGCCTAACAAATTCCGCCGCTCCACTCCTAGTCACGCAATCCTTGGCGGAGGGATGACAGAAAAAAACGCGATTTCCGAGAGAATCACGATATCGCGTGAAGTGAGAAGAAAACGTTCCTTGACGTACGCGTGATCGGCGTGCAAAGACCGCCAAGTCGTGTCCCGCGCCGTCATGCTCAGCGACCGATTAGCACGGGCGCCCCGCCATCGACAACTCAATCGGCGAACGTTTCCTTGAACTCGTCGATGACATGGTTGTAGCCACTTATGACTTCGGGGAAGACGATGCCGGGCAGCGACTCGGCCTTTTTGGACCACCGCGATGCGTCAAAGTGGTTCTCGAGCTTCAGATTCACCAAGGCAAGCAAACATGCGGACACTTTTTTGACACACTCGTCGAGTTTGCCGCTGTTGGCCGCGCCCTCCAAGGTCGTCTTTGCTTCGGCAAATAAGCCGCAACGGTATTGGGCAAGGCCAAGCGTCACCCCATAGTCTTGGTGCTGTGGTTCTTCGTCCGCGGCCTGCTGGGCGAACTGCAGAGCGGCTTGCGGATCGTAGAATGCTGCCCCCGAGTTGATTGCCATCCGCCAGGCGGCCTCGTCCCACATTGAAGGCTCGCTTCGGTTCCGAAAAGTGTCGATGATCTGGGCCTCGACGGCGTCGAAGTCATCCGGCTTGGCGTCCTCGGCAAAGATTTCTACCCAAAGCGCCGAACGCTTCAGCATTTCAGGAATAACGGCATCGTCACGCTGATGGCTCACCTGGCTCCAGAACTCCCATACGCGACATGCGTTCTCGTAGCCAATCCGCGGTTGCTCCTGCTCTTTGAGCCAATCCAAATATCCAAGCATCTCCTTGTAAATAATGCCAAGTTCGAGAGCCGCCGCGGGCAACATGTCGTTCTGAAGTCCTTCGTTCCAATGTTGCAAATCTTGATCAAAGGCGGTTCGGGCGGCAGCCAGGTCGTCCTGCGCACAGGCAATCAACAACCCACTGCTGCAAGCGCTACCGAGGTGATAATAAGCGGTGCGGTCGTTAGGATCTTGTTTCAATTGATCGAGCGTGTCGGCACGCACCTGCTCGACCATTGCCGTCGCATCGTCGAACTTGCCCTGCGACAGCAATAGGTTTTTTAGATTCAATTTGTAAAAATTGATCGCATGACGATCTCGTTCGACTAGGTCAAAGGATTCCAAGATCGAGATTGCTCGGCGGACGTACCGCTCCGCCTTGTCCAATGATGGATGTTCTGTCTCGAAATAGGCCAGGCCTACGCGAAAGTTGAATTCCGCGGCATTGGATTGAGGATCGGCCGAGGTGACTTTCTCGGCTTCTTCGACCGCGCGAACGAATGCCGCGTCGCTGCGATCGTTTTCTCCGATATGTCTCAGATTTGAGCCAAGGCTCGTGTACAGGTATGCCAGTACCATGTCTGAATTGCTGTTGGGGAAAGGGCGTCCATCGTAGGAGGCAATCGCGGCCTCATAGCTATGGACGGCTTCGCCGTGGTTCCTTTCCATCTGTTCGGCAAAACCAATTTGTTCATGCCACCATGATAGCCAACGATTACGGGAGTCGGGCAACAGGACGCTCCGCTGCTTCGCCATTTCCAGACCGTCCAAAGCTGCCGACTTCATGCCGGCTGCGTCGCCCAAATAATAGTATGCTCGCCATAAGGAACTCTGATTGCGCATCGCCATATCCACTAGTTCAGCGTCAAGGCTCACAGTGGTCATCAGTCGCCGCGCAATGTCGCTGGCTTCCTGAAGGTCACTGACCGCATCTTTGTATTGTGACAGTGTTTCGTGCGCGACGCCTGCGCCGCAACTGGCTTCGGCCAAGGCCACGTCATAGCGAGCATCGTCGGGCGTCTTGGAATGCAGTGCCTCGAGAATCGTCCTCGCCGAGGCAATGGCATTCAGCTCGCGTTCAAAGTTCCTTGGTCGAATTTTTCTGATTGCCGTCGACTTGACCAAGTAGGCTCTCGCCAACTGATACCGTGCCGCGTCATGGCGCCTACTTCGGTAGCGTCCTGAAGACACTGAATGACAGAATCGCATAGCTGCTCAGCCTCCTCATTGTTAGCGGCAACCATAGATCTGGTCAGAGACTCGGCAAGCGAAATCTGGCGTTCCGAGATCTCGAGGGGAGACGCGTCGTTTGTTCGATTAAGCAAATCGAGCACTTCG
>JAGQPD010000867.1 GCA_020426865.1 Planctomycetales bacterium | reverse complement strand
TGGGCGGGCGAATTTGGCCGCACGCCATTCGCACAAGGGAGTGATGGTCGCGATCACAATCCGACGGCGTTTTCGGTCTGGTTGGCCGGCGGTGGTATTCGTGGCGGGATGGTTTACGGTCAGACTGACGAATTCGGCTACCGAGCGATTGAGAATCGAGTGGAGATCCACGACCTACACGCGACGATGTTGCATTGTTTAGGAATGGACCATGAGCGATTGACGTTTCGCTACAGCAGCCGTGACATGCGTTTGACAGACGTGCACGGCCGTGTGCTCCACGACATCCTTACGTGAGCCAAAGTCCCCGGCGGTCCCAGCCGTGTCCTTGCCTCCCCCACTAAGCACGACGCGTGAGCGGCGGACGACCAGGGTGGCCCGTCGTCGTGCTCGTCGCAGCGCTGCTTGTGCTCGGGATCGATGAACGCGTCAGCAACGGAACCGATGTTGAATGCTGACCGACCGATGACGACCGACCTTCGATCGAAGTGCCACAAGTTGGAGATCGCTCGACGGCCGATTTTCGTTATCGCATGGGGCGTGGAGCGGCGGACGGAGTGGATGCCGTAATCGCTGCTATCGCACCGAAATGATCGATGATAATGCCGCGATCGGCGAAGTGACATGCGAGTGCCGCTTCCGTGCTGGCCATCAACTCCGACTGCCGTTGCTCCAGCTCGAGTCCCGTATAGCGCAGCGACTGTTCCGTAAGGTATGTTTCGACAAACGTTGCGACTTCGTTTTGCAAGACCTGTTCAAGGGTATTGCTGGGATAGTGGCGGAGATAGCCAGCCGCCGATGCGTCCGTGATCCGCACCGTGCCGGCCAGCGACATAACAAAAGCCTGTCGATCCTGGGACTCGACCACCAGCGATGGGCGGCGGAATAGGCTTTTGCTGTCCCGGTTTTTGGGATCGACTTTGCTCGCGTCGGTTTCCGAGTGCCATCGAAGCGTGACAGGAGTGCGGTCAATTGTGATAATGGCAACCGTCGGCTTCCAGTAGCCCTGCTTGGGCAACCATCCGGTTGATACCCATCGGTGAGGAATCTCGACGCGCCGAGTATCAACACCTAGGGTGTCCGCGCCGGCCACACTTGTGATCTGAATGTGCTCGCCTTTCCGGCTTTCCAACGATACGAGAAACGCAATCTGATGTGGTTCAATGGTGACGAACTCCTGGGGTTCATGAGGACGGACGGACATTCCCAACGCTACCGACATCACGACGATTGCGCATACGATCGCCACCTGGTTTTTCAATGCCATTCCCCCCCAATGCTAGAGACACCGAAACAACAGCTGAATAATCAACCGGCAGGTTCGGGACTACCGAATCGCGTTCCAAATCCGCTCCAGTCGACGCTCGTACCCCGGCAGAAACAATGTCGCTGCCGCGCCGAATACGGTGCCGACCAAGATGCACGGCATAAGCGGGTGGATGAACTGCCACCAATCGAAGGCCGCGCCTGCCGTGCGATATTGGCTGAGCGCAAGATGCGCGTGATGCTCCGCCCAAAATGTCGCTTCCAGATAGCGGTCCAACACAAACACCCCTGCCACCGTTGCTAGAAAAATCCCCAACCGCACGCCAACCTGTTCCCCGCCGTCCCGCGTCTCGGCAGAAAGAGTCTTCATCGACTTAGCTTTCCCACTCGCTGCTTCCCCCCGGTATTTCGATCCATCGCCTGGCGGCGACTGCTTGCGCCTGGCAACCACCTGCGAGTGTCTTCGGTGGCCGCCAGCGGCAAGTTGTTGGAATCTTGTTGCCTTAGTAGAGGCAACCGGGATGCCAATTCGCAATTTATTCGTTTACCCCTCGATTTTCCCCGAGATTTGTAGCATATCCGACGAAGCCCTTCCGGCGTGCTCGTCGCGGACATGGTAGATTTCACCAGATTATGGTTAAATTGGCCAACCGGGGTCAATTTGGTGGGGCGAGGGATCAACGATGTTAGAAGCGGTCATCATTTTGGATCCGCCGGATCATTCGGTGGAGGATTTGCGGAGTGTATTTGAGCGGTTGGTGGACGACCGGTGTCGGGTGCAGTTGGTGTATCGTGCGGCGGATGTTCAGCGCGAGGTCGTTGAGGGTGGGGCACATTGTCTGGTGATTATCCATGCGGACCGAGGCGATGGGCGGATCGGTGGTTTGGAAATCATCCGGGAGATGCGGCGAGCGAAGGCGGACCTACCGCTGATTGCGGTAGCGGACGAAGGGAGCGTGGACGCGGTGGCTGACGCGATCGCGGCCGGTGCCAACGATTTTCTGGTACGCGGGCCGCAATTATCTGATCGCGTGAATATTTTGTTGGGCAAAATGCGCGGGCTGTTTCGGTTGTTGCAGCGATCGGAGCGGCTGAGCGACCAGAACGCGCAATTACGGCGAGCGATGCAGGCGCGGTTTCGGATTGAAGGGGAGTCGCCGCAAGTCCACGCGTTGTTGGACCGTATTCGTCGAGTGGCGAAGATCCCGCGACCGTTGCTGATTGTGGGCGAACGCGGGACGGGCAAGGAGTTGGTAGCACGGGCGATCCACGCATGCAGCAGCGACACGGTGCGTCCGATTGTAACAGTAAACTGTGCGGCGTTTTCGGATGCGTTACTGGAAAGCGAATTATTCGGACACGAGAAGGGGGCGTTTACTGGCGCCGACGAATTACGGGAGGGCAAGTTCAGCCAGGCCAATGGCGGCAGTCTGTTTCTCGATGAGATTGCGCACATGTCGTTGCCATTCCAGCAGAAGATACTGCGAGTCGTTGAGTACCGGACTTACAACCGGGTTGGAGGGCATCAAGAGCTGACAACGACGGCGCGGATCATTGCCGCGACCAACGTCGATTTGCAGCAGCGCATCAAGAGCGGCACGTTCTTGGGGGACTTGTACGATCGGCTGGCATTTGAGGTGATTGAGGTGCCGCCGTTACGCGAGCGAGTGGGGGACATTGAGGTCTTGGCGAAACATTTTCTTGATCAGTTTGCGCTGGAGGTGCCGGGTTTTGCCGGCAAGTGTCTGGCGGAATCGGCATTGGACGTGTTACGGCGATATCATTTTCCGGGGAATATCCGCGAGCTGAAGAACATCATTGAGCGGGCGGTTTGTCGCGATACGACGAACGAGATTACGCCGGAGGATATTGGGATGTTAGCTGCCGAGCAGTTGGAGTTGACGACGGGGACCTTTCAAGACCGCGTCGACGCTTTTCGACGTCGTATCTTATCGGATGCCCTGAAAGAGGCTGGTGGCAACCAAGCTCAAGCAGCTCGGTTGTTGGGGTTGACGTACGATCAATTTCGCTACAACTGCCGCAAGTTTCCTGAGGTATTGGGGACGGAGGTTCGGGAAAAGACGCACTAATGGGCCAAGTCGGGGCCCGGTCATGGCGCGTGATGTTGTTCGATGTAGGCTCGGGCGCGATCGTAATCGATGGTCCGCACGACGATCTTGATTTCTTGCGAGATCAATCCGGTGAGGCCAGCCTGACCTTCACCGTCGATTTCACATTTGATACCTTCGGCGTGCAACGCGGCCCGGACAACTTCCGCCACGTTTGCGTCGTTTGTGGAAAAAACTTCAATCAGCTCGTTTTCGTCCATTTGTTCCGCCTAATGTGCATGCGTCCGTGTTACGAAGGGAAGCCAAGGGTCAAAGGATACGGGCAGCGGCGCGAGCCAATGGGTTGCGCCGCCGCTTCGTGTTGGCCGATGTGCCAGTTAGCAATGGTGATTACGACGCCCCGGAGTATTCGCTGCGGAAGAACTCGCGACTCGATTCGGGCGTCGGTTTGATCGTGGCCGAACCTTGCTTCCAATTCGCCGGGCAGACTTCGCCGTTGGCTTCGAAGTATTGCAACGCTTCGACCATCCGCAAGGTCTCCTCGACGCTGCGTCCGAGCGGCAAATCGTTGACAACCTGATGGCGCACAACTCCCGTCTTGTCGATCAGGAACAGGCCCCGCAGGGCAATACCGGCGTCAAGCAACACGTCGTAGTCCTTGGCGATCTGCTTGTTCAGGTCGGCCACCAACGGATACCGGATGTCCCCCAAGCCCCCTTCCGTCCGCTTCGTATTACGCCATGCCAGATGGCTGTAGTGACTGTCTACTGACACACCAAGGACCTGCACGCCGAGTTTCTCAAACTCTGCGGCCCGATCGGAAAACGCAATGATTTCCGTTGGGCAAACGAACGTGAAGTCCAACGGATAAAAGAACAGCACGACATACTTACCGCGGTAGTCCGACAACTTTACGTTCTTGAAACTTCCATCCGGCATCACAGCTTGCGCTTCGAAATCCGGAGCTTCTTTTTGAACCAGTACGCTCATATCAGTGGACTCCCCCCAAAAAGGCCAACGAAATCGTCCAGTCATTACCTTCCACGATGGTACCCTTCTTTATAATGTTCCAAGCGCATCGGACAAGGCCTAATTGGCACGAGTGGGTGGCGCCGATGGCATGTCGGAAGCGGAGGGGAATGTGCCGCGGGCCAGGAATCTTTCGGTTGTTTCCAACGTGGCCCGTCGCCATGGCAGTACGCCGTGCGGGCCGCCGATGCTTGTGTACTGCACCGTCATCGGACCGCTGTCCCTGGGCCAACGTGTACTGGACAAAGGTACCACCCAATCCATCCGAGCCGTAACGACGCCGACCTCGATGTTCGTCGGGTACGCCAACCGATTGACATAACTATCCTGCCGGTCTGACAAGTCATGTAACGCCGGACAGAACCACCCCAGAAAGTATGACAAAAACGTGGCTACAGGCGATCCGTTGTTGGGTGGCGTCAGCAGCACGAACCGCCGGACCAACCCTGGTGGTAGTTGCAGGATTGCCCGCCGAGCCACAATCGTTCCCATGCTGTGCCCCACGATGTCCACACAACCCGCCCGCTCAACCTGCTCGTCAGCTAATATAACGCGGACCAGGCCCGCCGCATGCACTTCGACTCCCTGGCGAATGCTGGGGTATCCCCAGTTCCGTACCACCCATCCCCGCCGCCGCAAGTGTTGGCACAATCGCCACATCACCAGCCGATTCGCGGCCAGTCCATGCAATAGGTAAACAGGTGGTTGACGGTTCACGATCAATGACATCCGTTCGAGAGATTGGCCGGCGAAATCCTCTCCCTATTGTATCGCCCGACATGCCTCCCACGAAGCCATGTGCCCGGACCACCCGCCCATCAATCCAACTTGTCACCTGGCGTCGACGCGGCACCTTCGCGTGATCACTCCGCAAGTTTCTTGTTGGCGAGATTCCTCGCCGTCGATTACGCTAAACGGATACGATGAAACAGGTGTGAAAATGCCACCCGCTATTGCAGCTTTTATGCGACGATTCCTCCTTGCTTCGCTGATGACGTGTGGCTTGGTCCCCGGTGCCTTCTCACAATCTATCGTACCCCGCAATCTGCTACCCATCGACTCGGGGACCTTTGTCGGCGTTTCGGAATTGAGCGGCATTGCGTTTGGCGGGCCGGTCGTAGCGGATGCCTTTCGGTTTTGGGCAGTGCAGGATAGTGGGGGACAAGCGGTGGCGATTGACGTGACATTCGGCGCCGACGGTACGCTGCTTTCGGCGAAAGTCAATCAATCCGTGTCGTTGCCTCCCGCTTGGGACGGTGAAGCAATCACATTCCTGGGACCCGACCGAAGTCGATTGTTGGTAAGTGATGAGACATCGCCGCAGTTGATGGAGGTCGATGTCGGGGTAGGTTTTACCGGCAAGTCCGTCCCGCTCCCCGCCATTTATTCGAACATTCGCCATAATCGAGGCATCGAGTCGCTTAGTCGCGCGCCCGGCGGACACAGTATCTGGACAGCCAACGAAGAAGCTTTGGTTGGTGATGGCGACTTGGCCACCGACGCCACCGGCACGATCGTCCGATTGCAGCAGTTCGACGACCTTGGCGATTCATTGATCGCACAAGAACAATATGCCTACCCTGTCGACCCGATCCATGCGTCGCAAGGTGATAATGATGCGACGCGAAGCGGCCTCGTCGACCTGGTTGCCTTTGATTCTGGGCTCCTTGCGCTGGAACGCTCCTTGGCTTCGTCGCTTATTCCCCCTCCGTACGAAAGCCGGGTGTATCTTCTCGATTTCGCCAACGCCACCAACGTTGCAACTTCGGAGTATGCGTCTGGCCTGATAGGAACGACGTACACACCAGTTGCCAAAATCCTGTTGTGGTCTGGGCCCGCCGGAGGTGGACTTGGACAGAATCTAGAAGGCCTAGCACTCGGGCCGCAACTGCCCAACGGCAATTCGGTCCTGCTAGGGATTGTTGACAATGGCGATCCGCTCAGCAGCAATTCGTTGATTGCATTTGAGTTGTCCGGCGTTTCTCCACGGTGCGGCGACTACAACTGCAATGGGGCCGTCGATGCCGCGGACTACACGGTTTGGAAGGACCATTTCGGTTCGCAGGATTTTCTGGCCGCCGACGGAAACGGAAACCGAATCGTCGACGCCGCGGACTACACCGTCTGGAAGGACGGCTTCGGGGACCACCTCCGTTCTCCGCTCCAACCACTGTACGTACCCGAATCACGCGGCCCGGCTGGGCTAGCATTCGCCGCACCCCTCTTCTGGGTGGCTTGCAGAAAAATGGCGGGTCGGCACTGAAATATCGACTCAATCCTGAGACATTTCTCGCGGACCGGTTATAATCATGGTTCCGGATGGTACGGAAAGTTGGGGATTGGGGGGACTTACGAAGATGACGAGGCAATCAATGGCATTAGAACGCGCGGTGAAATGGTGCACTTGCCTGGCGGCGATCGTATTGGGGTGTGCGTGTCCGGCAGTTGGGCAATCCGTGGACTTAGGGCTGGACTTATATTATTCGAATCCGGCGGATACGGCCTCCAGTGGCACATGGCAATTGGTGGCAAAGAGTTCCAGTCGGGGGATTGCTGGACTTGATGTGCGACTGACGGGGATAGATCCGACGGTACAATTCGACGCGCCGACGGGTACAGCGCCGGGCATCGCGAGCGTTGGCTTTCAGCAGTCGTTCAATGGAGCGACACCGGATTGGTTGATCGATCGCGCGGATCACATGGAGTTGATCTTT
>JAGQPD010000866.1 GCA_020426865.1 Planctomycetales bacterium | reverse complement strand
CCGGACTCATGTATTGCAGCGTTCCGACCACGGCACCATGCCGCGTGTGCTCCCCACCACTACTCGATTCGGGCTGCAACGTTTGCTCCGTCGATTCGGGAACCGACTCTTCGGCACGGCCAATGATTTTGGCCAGCCCCCAATCGACGACCAAGGTTTCGCCATACGGTCCCAACATCACGTTGTCGGGCTTCAGATCCCGATGCAATACGCCGCGACTGTGTGCGTAGTGCACCGTGTTGCACACGTCAATGAACCGTCCCAACAGTTTTCGCAGCGTCAGCGTCCGCTTGCCTTCGTCCCCTTCCTGAATGCTCGAATGAAAACTGGCAATGGCGTCTTGCAGACTCTCTCCGCGAATCAATCGCATCGCATAGTAAGGCCGGCCGTCACCGTCGGTACCCATTCCATAGACGGGGACCACACCGGGATGTTCGAGCGACCCGGTGACCTCACCCTCCATCACGAACCGTCGACGGCTGGCTTGATCGTGCGAGAATTTTTCTTGTATTTCCTTCAGAGCGACGTCGCGGTTGAGCTCGCGATCGCGAGCCACAAATATGTCACCCAATCCACCTTGGGCATGTTTGCGAAGAACTTCGAAGCGGACGCGGCCACCGGCGACGCCGACGGAACTTGCCTCCACCAAACTGGCTGGGGCCACGGACGAGTCATGGCTGGAGGTGGTTGTCCCCGGGGGTTTGACGAAATCGGCCGATACGATCGTGGCAAATAAGGACGCCTCGCCCCCCGACGTCCCCACCTCCTCGACGGGCAATTCCTGCAAGATTCCCTGCAATTCGGCCGGCCCCAACAGGCTGCCGCTGATCGCCGCCAGTCCTGCCGCCACATCGCCATCGTGACGTTGCAAGTAGAGTTCAACAAGCTGCCGAACCAAGCCGCTCTCGTCCGCCGTTAAGACTCCGTCGTCCACCAGCCGCTGTTCTAAACCCGCGCCGTCCCCCCCTCCCGCCTGCTCCGCTCCCGATACCTCCAGACATCGGCGAAACTGGTCGCGATCGATGATGTCCGTCTTCAAAGCAAAGACGGCGAAAAGAAAATTCAAGTCAGTCCGTTGGCTCATGGGTCGCTTCCGGGGATGATACCGCCCCCTATTTCTCGCCGATGTCTTCGACACGGATCTGTGTGCTGAGTTCCGGGACCTTCACTTGAGATGACATCAATTTGTCAACAAGGTCATGGCCGATCAGGTGGTACAACGCCGTCCGCAATTGATCGCGACGCATGAACAACGTCTCCAACGTCTTCCGCTGCCATACCACATACCGCACCGGCCCGTCCGCCGCAACGTCTGCTACCGTCTGCCCCTTCGTCAAATAACTCATCTCCCCCACCAAATCCCCCGACCTCAAACTCGCTACCTCGCGGCCATCCACCAAGACCCGCGCCCGCCCAGAATGTATCAAGATCAACTGCTCCGGCGTCGTCCCCTGCGTTACCAACAACTGACGAGGCTCCGCCTCACACCAGCGACCCTCCCGCAATAAACGCAACATGTCCCGCTCGCTGCACGCATTGCGAAAGACCATCTCGTACAACTTGCGCTCGTCCTCGCTTAACCTCGGCGGCCGACGCTCGATGAGAATCAACACGATCCAGACAATGTTCACCGCCATGAACACCACGTTCCAGGCAATCGGTCCGTACATCGGCGTCGTGCCACACAAGTAGTAGTAAGGAATCAATGCCAACATTGCCACCACCGCCAAGATCCGAAGCATCAGCACGTCCTTGACCATGTAGCAAATCAAATACAGCACGTTCGCGGTATTCAAAAACACCGTGGCGATCCCCACCTCGTTACTCCAAACAACACTGGCCCACCCCGTCACGGCCCACGCAGCCATGCCAAACCAATTGCAAATCCCACCGCCAAACCAATTGCCAGACCAATTGCCAAACGCCTGCAAATCAACGGCCAAAAAAACAAAAAAAACTTGCAGTCCTGCACCGCGGATCCCGTCAAACAAAGCGGTAGCTAACCTTGCCCCGA
>JAGQPD010000865.1 GCA_020426865.1 Planctomycetales bacterium | reverse complement strand
GTGAATGCGATTCCAATGTGCAACTTCGGATTTCACGAATAAAATGCCCAGGTACACACCGATCAACAGCACGCACGCGTAACCGAATGGGGACATTCCCGGCGTTTTTTTCGCGTCTGCCGGCGCTGCACTGGACAGTTTTGACTCGCTGGTTTTGTCTGGGGTGGATGCCGAGTTCATACTCTAACCTTGCGTATCGTTGTTATAACGCTTTCGCGTCGCTCTGGCTTCGCTCTCACTTGGTGGACAGGGGTGTCGCCCTAGGTCACATCTCGGTTTTGGAATTCAGAAGAGCAGCCAGCCTAATCCCCATGTCACTGCCAAACCGCCAGCGAAAAAACAGACGGTTGCCAGCAGGCTAGGCCAATTGATGTTGGCGATACCAGTGAGGGAATGCCCCGATGTACACCCACCTGCATACCGAGTCCCAAAGCCAATCAAAAACCCTCCCACCAGCAATTTAATGGCCCCGGTTACCGAATAGAATTGCGGTGGCAACAACTCCACGGGCGATGACGACAACCAGTGCGTGGCGATCCAAGCTCCAATGCTTATCCCCACAACAAACACGATCGTCCACATATTCTCCTGACGATCGTGCTTGCGCAAGTAATCAAGCTTGCTGTTCGGAAAGCACATCGCGCCAGCTTGCTGCAAACTGGTCGAGATGCCGAAGGCCTTACCGGCGAGTAGATACAATGCCGGCACAGTCAATCCGATCAAGATCCCTGCCCCCCACCACGACCACGGCTGTGTCATCCACTCCATAGGCTAACATCCCCACTAAGACCAACATCAGCATCCAATCGTGCATGACGATTGACGACGCACCTTGCCGGCGTCAACAAGCAATTTATTTACGAACACTGCGCCGTTGCCGCTTGGCAAGTGGCAGTGACTTCCTCGTCCATCGCAACCGGCAAGCCAGCATCGACCCATGCAGCAAAACCACCGGCGAGATTGATCACCTCTTTGCCGGCCGCTTGCAGTACGCTGGCGGCAATCGCCGATCGTGCGGCACTCTGACATTGTACGACGATGGGCTTTGAGTCGTCCAGTTCTTCCAGCTGTTGCGGTAATCTTCCCAGGAAGCGGTGCTCGGCTTCCGGGATATGAGCGACGTGCCATTCGGCGTCGGACCTTACATCGACAAGCGTCACCTGTCCGTCACTGATGCGCTGTGCCAGTTGGTCAGCGGCGATGCTTTGGTATAGCTGCGTTGCCAACCCGGCTTTGTGTACGTCTGTCGTCCGAAAGTACCCCGCGATGTGCTCGACACCGATCTTTCGCAGTACTCGCAACGCTTCGGGAAACTGTTCGTACTGACCAATCAGGTACAATGGCCGGTCGTAGTCAACCAGCCATCCCGCCCAACCGGCCAGCATGCCGGTTGGGATGTTGATCGTTCCCGGGACGTGTCCGGCTGCGAACGCGTCCGCTGTCGAAAGATCGATGACCGTGCCATTCTCTAAGGCCGAGTCCAGTTGATTGGTGGTCAGTAGTCTCGGCAAGGACTCTTCTCCAAGCACAATCGGCCCCTCTTTGTTGACACGCTTCATCACGGCGAAGTACTTGGGGGCCTCAGGTTGGTCCGCCAGAATGTACCGCACGAATTCGTCCTCGTCGGCAAGCTGCAGTGCTGGATTGAACAATTTCTCATAACCAACGGTCGATGAGGGGATCGCACCTAGCCCTTTGCCGCATGCACTTCCCGCGCCATGTGCCGGCCAGACTTGCAAATAATCTGGCAGTTGCTTGAAACGTGCGATGGATCGGTACAATGCCCGCGCACCCGGCTCAGCCGTGTCCTTGATCCCTGCCGCTTGTTCCAACAAATCCGGCCGCCCAATCGAACCGACAAAAACGAAGTCACCGGTAAATATTCCCATCGGTTTATCGGCACCACCCCCTTGATCGGTCAGCACAAACGATATGCTCTCCGGTGTGTGTCCCGGCGTGTGCAGGACCTCGAACTTGATATTCCCCAACATAAACGTGTCGCCGTCCTTCAAAAGATGCGACTCGTATTGATTGGCGTACTGGTATTTCCACTCCGCGGGTCCCTCATCAGAAAGATGCAGTTTCGCTCCCACACGGTCGGCCAGTTCGCGAGCACCCGACACATAGTCGGCGTGAATATGTGTTTCTGCCACAGCCACCAACTTCAGGCCCTCACGTTCCGCCGCCTCCAGGTACTGGCTGACATCCCGACCCGGATCAACCACTAGCGCCACCTTCGCGCGCTGGCAGCCAACCAGGTATGACGCGTGCGCCAGCTTCATGTCATAAAAATATTTGAGCAACATGTGCCTCTCCTGTCAGTTACTAGTACTCGCTGCAAATTCTTCACTCACTACGCCCACGGTCAGACGAGAATCTTGAACCACTTGCTGAGTGTCCGGTCGCGAAGGACGAACGAGTTTGCTCCCTTCGAGCAGAATCACATATCCTCCCAACACCACCAGGAATCCAGCAAAGACACGTTTCAACATTTCTTGGTTTAGTCGCGCATTAATGGATCGACCAATGACACTGCCAATCGCACCGACCCCAACGAACAACACGATCGTTCCCACGTCGACAGACGATTGACGCGACAGCAAGTAATGTTCGTACTTGGCAAACCCCACCGCCGCATTGATGGCAATGATCACCAGGCTTGTACCTATCGCTTTTCGCATTGGCATTCTAGCCAGCAACACCAGGGCCGGAACGATGAGAAACCCGCCACCCACACCAACAAATCCCGTGATCGCACCGACGATGGTTCCTTCCAGCACAATCTTCCATAGGACGGCCTGGTGCGCGTCGTTCATCGTCTCAGTTAATTCATCGCCCGGGGGCCTCCGCAACATCATGGCGGCCACCCCTAACATGACACCGCCGAAGACGGCCAACTGCAGGGAATCCGCCGCCACGCCCCCTAGCCAAGCACCTGCCAACATGCCGACCATCGCCGGAACGCCAAAACTCCACACACTACGCCAGTCCACCTGGTGAGACCGTGCATAGGGCACCGCGGCAGCAAGCGAAATCAATCCGACGATAGCCATTGATTCGGCAATCGACTCCTTCGCGCCATGCCCCACCACATATACAAGCACCGGTACCGTGATTGCCGACCCACCCGAGCCAAGCATCCCCAGCGTGAGACCAATAACCAACGCACCGATTAGCTCAAGCGCCATGAGATCCACCTACCTGCTGGCACAACAGCTTGCGCCACTGTTTTCGATTTTGTTCCACGGCATACGTGCCAACAGCAACGCCATTCCACACCACTCAGTAAGTCCTGCAAACGCCACACCAGCACCCACGAAAGCCGACAGTCCCGCCCAATAAGGACTTGAAATCATTGCCAATAGGCTGCTCAGTAGTACCAGTCCTCCTGCCGCAATTCGCACCTGACGCTCCAATGAGATCGCTTCCTTCCCACGAACGACCGGCAAACCAGCCGCATCCCATGCCAGCGTTCCGCCTTCGACGTTGATCACATTTGTGTATCCCGCGTCCCAGAATCTGCGGCACGCCTGCATTCCGCGGGCACCCGACTTACAGATCACATACAACGGTTTTGCGGCCGATCCGTTTCGCTGCCTCATGATGGCGTGCGGCTCCAATTCATCCAGCGGAACGTTCCGGGCACATACCGCATGCACTTCGCGAAACTCAACCGGCGTCCGCACGTCCAGTAATTCCACTTCCTGTTGGCAGGCCAGTGCGCCTAACTTCTCGACCGTCACAACACTTACTCCTGACATCGAACCTCCTCCGGATTATTATTTCTATATATCGCGATGTTACGATATAACAAACCAAATAAGAAAGAACTGTGACGCACAACGACTGCGAATTGGGCCGACTGCGAATTGGGGTGGCTGCGAATTGGGCTCTTACAAGAACCGAGCTTCCACGCATTTCATGATGCTCTGCAGGTGCGGTTCGGCGACTTCGTAGTAGACCTTTCGGCCCTCACGCTGGCTGGTGAAAAATCCACAGCGTTGCATCAGCCGCAGGTGTTCGGACGCCACGTTATCCGGGACGCCGCAGTCCTCCGCCAGTTCGCCAACCGTATAGCGCCCGCTGAGCAGTAGCTGGACCATTCGCAGTCGCACCGGGTGAGCCAGCGTCCGCAGGCATTCGGCCGCTTCGCCGAAAGACCGCGGATCCCCTGCCGGCTTGCCGCTCGACTTGGCCTCGCGCGCTGCCCGTTTCGGCTGTGGTTTCCGAGTTCCTGAATTCGATTTTGCCATTTCTACCACATTTGCCGCTGCCATCACCCGCTCTTCTTCCCCGACTTTATATCGAATAATCGCGATATGTCAATGAGTTTTTCCCGACAATTTATCGACGCGTTGGAACGTTCGATCCTTACCTCGTCCCAAGAAACAATGGCACTTTTCCCGTGGCACGGCTTTGGCGAATACTATGCGGTTCGAGGCATCCGCCTGGGTGGATGTCGCACCTCCGTATTATGCCGTTAGCGAGAAGACTCGCCAGCGCCCATCCATTGATCGAGCGAGCGAACTGTTGCTCGATCGATGGCGACCCCTTGCGGATGGAACGCGACGACGAAACGCACATTGCATACCTGATTCCTATTGTGTTTCGCTCGTGCCCACCAACGCTGTTCGCGATAGATCTGCAAGCAGTCGTTTGCCGTCGGGGATTTCGTATTTGACAGGCGGTTCGTCCATAAGCTGGAGGCCATCTTGTTGGAGTTTGGCCAGCCACTTCGGCGCAGTCTTGCCAGATTCGCACAGCGCGCGGAGCTCCTGAAACGACGTGGCCGTGACCATCAACCGCGGATGCTCTGGCCGTAATGTATCTAGCACGCTTCCGCGATCGGGCAGTTGGATCTCTTCACCAGCCGCGACAAACGCGATGATCTGCAGTGGTACGATCAATACCAGCGGGGGACACCAGTTTTTCAATACCATCATGGGATTACCTCGGAGAGATGCATGGATGGTTGACGCTCGCGAACAGGCGTTGCAGATTTCAATCCAAAACATGGCAGGCTGCGGCCGCT
>JAGQPD010000864.1 GCA_020426865.1 Planctomycetales bacterium | reverse complement strand
AACTTATTTGCGGACGGGTCCTAAGGCTCGCATGACATTGCCCAACGTCCGGATCGAAGACGTTCGCGTCAAACGTAACTTGAAGGTCGTCCTGGAATCTGGCGGCCGCGAGGCAACGGCCACGTTCAACGCTGTCATCGAAGGACAGGATAAACACCAACAAATGGGACGGCGACCGTACCCGTTTTTCTTTACCGTGCACTTTCGCCGCGAGGGTGACGCTTGGCGCGTCTTTGAGTGCGACTATCGCGATCCAACGGCTAACGATCCATTGCAGTGATCACGTCCCGCCATTTTTGTCATTCGTTCGTTGGTCCTTTCATCCTTTCGGTCCCGTGTCCTACAAGGAAAACGTCCAGTTTTCCATCTGACGGACAACATCGGGTGACGTAAGATCAAAGTGCAACGGGGTAAGTGTGACAAAGCCCTTTTGCAATGCGGTTAGATCGGTTTCGTGTTCGGTGGGAGCGGGTGGGGGATCGCCGGTCGCCCAGTAGTAATTGCGCCCTCGGGGATCCTTGCGTTTGACATAGTGCTCGCCATACCGCTGCACGCTCATCGGTACGACCCGTAATTCACTCGCCCCCTGCGTCGCCGGAGTGGGGATATTGAGGTTGTACAATTGAGGTCGAGCCGACTTTTGGGCCAGAATCTGTTCAATGATTTTAGTGGCCATGGTGGCAGCGGTATCGAATTGTGCGTGCTCGTCGTATTCCAATGAGACAGCGACGCTGGTGATGCCGAAGAACGCCCCTTCGATGGCCGCGGCTACGGTGCCGGAATAGAGGACGTTGATGCCGGCATTGAGTCCACCATTAATGCCGCTGACGACCAGGTCGGGTCGCTGGGGACAGAATTCAGCCACGGCGATCTTCACACAGTCCGCCGGGCTCCCCTCCACGGCATACCCGCGGAATCGATCCCCGTCGAAGATCTCCTTGCAAACCAGCGGGCTGAGGAACGTAATCGAATGCCCAACTCCACTCTGTTCCGTCGCCGGGGCGGCGACCGTGACCGTTCCCAATCGCTTGAGCTGGCGTTCCATGGCCGCCAACCCCGGGGCGTAAATGCCATCATCGTTCGTTAACAATATGTGCACGGCGACATCCTACTCCTTTGCAGCTTCCGTCGGGAACAATGCTCCCCTCTCGCCTCACTATAGAGGTTGCTCCGCCGTTTGCCAAACGACTATTGGCACTGGCCACCCGTGCTGCTCGACTTTATAATCCTGCGGCATGAACGAAACACTTAATGACTCTGATTTTTCGTCACATGCCATTGCCGATCAACACGTGTTGATTCTTGACTTCGGCTCGCAATATGCCCAACTGATCGCACGTCGCGTGCGTGAACAGCATGTGTATTGCGAGATCGTGCGCCATGACATATCGGTTGAGCGGGTGTTGGAGCGGGCGCCGCGGGGTTTAATACTGTCGGGGGGCCCGTCGAGCGTCTACGAGGGCGGGGCGCCGAAATGCGATCCGAAGTTGTTTGAACTCGGAATCCCCGTGCTTGGCATCTGTTACGGGATGCAACTGGCCTGCCATGCGCTCGGGGGGGAAGTGCAGCACGCCCCAGCCCGCGAATACGGTCGTGCCCGCTGCCATATCGATGCCCACGATGGTCTGTTCGCCGGCATGCCGGATGAGACCGACGTGTGGATGAGCCATGGCGATCAGGTCGCCAAGGTGTCTGCCGAATTTGAGGCGTTGGCCCGCACCGATACCTGCCCGTTTGCCGCGGTCCGACACCGGCGACTGCCGGTATTTGGGTTGCAGTTTCACCCCGAAGTGACGCATTCGCCGTTGGGCAACGTTGTGATCCGCAATTTTCTGATCGATATTTGCGGCTGCGACGGACTGTGGAAGATGGGCAATTTCGCTCGGCAGACGATCGAACGCGTCCGCCAACAGGTCGGCGACGAACGGGTGATCTGCGGACTGTCCGGCGGTGTCGATTCGTCGGTCGTGGCCGCGCTCCTGTACCGCGCTATCGGTTCGCAGCTATCCTGCATTCTGGTCGACAATGGACTGTTGCGCAAGGACGAACAGGAACTGGTCATTACCGAGTTTACTCGACACTTCCGTACTGACTTGCACGTCGTGCGCGCCGAAGAAAAATTCCTAGGCGCGCTAGCGGGGGTCACGGAGCCGCAAGAGAAACGGCGGCGGATCGGCCACGCCTTCATCGAGTGTTTTCAGGAGGAGGCAGCAAAGATCAAGGGTGCCAAGTTCCTGGCTCAAGGGACATTGTACCCGGACGTGATCGAAAGTGGTGCCGCAGTCGATGGCCCAGCCGCCACGATCAAATTGCATCACAATGTGGGAGGACTGCCAGAAGAGTTGGGTTTTGAGCTCATCGAGCCGCTCCGTGACCTATTTAAGGACGAGGTACGGCAGTTGGGGTTGGAACTGGAATTGCCCGAAGAGATCGTCTGGCGGCACCCCTTTCCTGGTCCCGGTCTGGCCGTCCGCTGCCTTGGCGAAGTTACTCGACCACGTCTCGATACTTTGCGCGAAGCCGACGATATCGTGGTCTCAGAAATCAAGTCCGCCGGTCTCTACCGTGCCACCTCGCAGGCGTTCGCCGTGCTGCTGCCGATCCAAAGTGTCGGTGTCATGGGGGATGCACGGACCTACGAAAGTACGCTCGCCGTTCGCTGCGTTGATACCGACGATTTCATGACCGCCGACTGGAGCCGTCTGCCACAAGACCTGCTGGCGCGCATGTCAACGCGGATCATTAACGAAGTCCCCGGTGTCAATCGCGTCGTCTACGATATTAGCTCCAAACCACCAGCGACCATCGAATGGGAATAAGGTTAATGTCTTGATCTTGGCCCTCCCGTACCGCCTCTCTCTTGTTCGCTCCGTCCTATGGCGGTGCCACTAGGCTGTGTCGTCCATTTGGCTTTCTGCCAGCTTAGCCAGGTCCCTGCCGGTCGGCTTCGTCGAACAGCTGCTTGAGGGATAGTGAGAATCCGGGAAGTATCTTGCCACCGTTCAGTCCGCCGTCGACCGGAATCAAAACCGATTGGTCGGCGCTTTCGTAGGCCGTTGCTGTTCGTGTGGCGGGGTCGACGTACCAGACAAGACTGACGCCAGCATTGAAGTAAAGTCTCAGCTTATGGTCCATCTCCGTTTTCGTGTTCGTGTCGGAAAGAATTTCGACCACCAGGTCCGGGATCAATAGCGGGATTGGGCGTCGAGGCAATTTTTCCTTTGGGAAGCGTCCCCAACTGATAAAGCACACGTCCGGAATCCTGACTTTACCCCGCAGGAACTTCAGAATTCCATCCGACGACAGCACCTGACCAAGATTTTTCGCAAGGGTGAAGGACGTAATTTTGTGAATGATCAACCCTGCCAAAATTGCCTCGTACCAAACCATCGGCTTCTCCACCAAAACCCCGTCGTCCAATTCACACAGAATCCCTTCCTGGGAGTGAATGCGCAACACGTCATCTTCGGTTGCATAGCCAGGAGGCGGATTCAAGCGAATACGTTCGGCGGGAATTTCTCCCAGCCGTTGATGGAGATCGTCCAGTCGCCAATCCGAGGGAATGGCAAACTGAGGTCGCAACAGCACGGGTTCAGGGACAGTTGGCATCGCATTCCTCCACTGCGGGTATTATCCAATTGAATCACCCGAGTTACAAGCCTTGACAACAGCATGGTGGCAAATCTGCGGTCGCCAAGCCGTCCCAAGTCCCGATCCAATCCTCTCTCGGGCTTCGATCAACAGTTGCCGCATCCAGTAAATAACCGCTCACCAAAGCGAAATCAAGATTGCGAATCTTAAGACAAAAAAACCGCGGTCACGGGGGATGACCACGGTTTTTCGGCGGGACATGTTTTGCCGTTGGACCGACGATCGGCGGGGCGAGCTGGGGTGTCCTTGACGCTCGTGATCGTGGCCCCTGGCGGTGGGGAATGGCACTGGAGGTCGTTGTCAGATTTGCCATTCGTACTGCTGGGTACGCACTGTTCATCGGCCTATTACCACCACGATAACAATCAATTTTGTTAGGGGGCGTACAGCAGTTAACTTCGTTAGGGCCGGAACAATCCGCAGGGTTTACCCCCTTCCACTTCCTGCCCATTTCGGCCACGCTATTGCTGAACAAGAGCGAACGCATTTATACGCTGGCAGGGCGCGCGCCGATGAAATCGGGACAGCTGCTAGCGGAGTGAGTTGCTGTTTGGAACAAGAGAAATCGCAAAAACTAATTTGGTTGCGACAGCGGATTAGGGAGTCGGGGAGCTGTGAAGAAACATGACGTCGTCGTGATTCCCGGAGACGGGATCGGGCCCGAAGTGACCAGTGCCGTGCAGTTCGTGCTGCGGAAGGCGAACGCACCGCTGGAGTGGCACGAATGTCTTGCCGGTGTGGCGGCTATGCAAGCTGTCGGGGACGTACTGCCGGCAGAAACGGTCGATACATTGGAACGCTATAAAGTCGCCTTGAAAGGCCCTTGTACGACTCCGGTCGGCGAAGGATTCACTTCGGTCAACGTTCAGCTGCGCAAAAGGCTCAACCTATATGCCGCCGTCCGCCCGGTTCGCAGTCTGCAGGGCGTGACGACTCGGTTTGAAAACGTCGACCTGGTCATCATTCGCGAGAATACCGAGGGCTTATATAGCGGCGTTGAAAACCAAGTGACCGATGACGTGGTGATGAGCATGAAGGTGGCAACGCAGACTGCTTGCATGCGGATCGCCCACTGGGCATTTCGGTTCGCGACGCAACGTGGCCGGAAAAAAATCACGGTGTTCCACAAAGCCAACATCATGAAGATTACCGACGGATTGTTCTTGCGGTGTGCACGTCAGATTCACAAACGCGACTATCCGAATATCGAATATCAAGAGGTGATCATCGATGCCGGATGCATGAAGCTCGTCCAGGATCCGACCCAATTTGACCTGCTGCTATTGGAAAACCTCTATGGCGACGTTGTAAGTGACCTTTGTGCGGGGCTGGTAGGTGGTCTGGGAGTCGTCCCGGGTGCGAACATTGGCGACGTCGGCGCCGTCTTCGAAGCCGTGCATGGTTCGGCGCCGGACATTGCCGGCAAGGG
>JAGQPD010000863.1 GCA_020426865.1 Planctomycetales bacterium | reverse complement strand
CCTTTGTCTTTGCCGCTGGCCGTGACAAGCAACTGCACTGGGTCGCGCTGCAGAACAACACTGTAGTTGCTGCTTGTACCGACCGACCATCCTCGCTGATAAAAGAGCGCGCCAACCTCACGTAGCGAATCGATCTCGGGGCGGACGCCGTGGAGACGATTTTCGATGGACTCGGCATCGCTGGCCATGCTGTTGGTGGAAATTGTCATTCGTCACGGACCCCTTCGGCTGTCGTCCCCTTACCTGTCGTCCCCTAGCTGTGCATCCGCGGATAATCGTCGCCTTCGGCGATGATCTGAGCTTCTTTTTCCGCCAGATACAGCAGTCGTTCCCGTACCTCGTCGGCCGATGCATACGCTTGTGCGAGCCGCACATAAGTGGCGTGGTGCCGAGCCTCGGATTCGAACAGACTTCCGTAAAAGTCAGCCAATTCCCTATCACTTACGTGATCGCGCAACCGCGAAAACCGTTCGCAACTGCGGGCCTCAATCAATCCGGCGATCAACAACCGGTCCACCGCCCGCTGCGGCTCATCACGCCGCACGTACTCATGGAGTCGACGACCGTATGTGCTCGGCTTCATCCGGCGAAAACGGATCTCGCGCCGCTTGAGAAGTGCTAACACCAAATGAAAGTGTTCGAGCTCTTCGTTAACGATCTCAGTCATCTCGCGACAGAGCTCTTCGTTTTCCACGTAGGCGACCAGCAGCCCCATCGCGGTGCCGGCAGCCTTCTTTTCGCAATGCGCATGGTCGATCAGGACCTCTTCGAGCCCTTCATCGACTTGTTGCAGCCAACGATCAGCGGTATCCGACGCCAGACTAAGCATGTTCAGATGATACAACGTGTGCAACTTGCCTGGCAAGTGTTGGTCCAGCCCATCGGCGGCACGGACAGATTACCCTGGGTAATTTCCCAGGCAATACGTAGTCGCAGCGAGATGGTTGCGCATGTGCGGTGATTGCCGGTGCCGGCCGGAACGCGTACATTGAACACTTTCGTGTGAGATGGCACCTCGATTTGGGGTCCATGGGATTCGATCGATTTCGGCGAAAGAAGAAGGGAACTACCATGTCTGGACCGGTCGGTGTCGGCCTGATTGGCTCGCAATTCGTAAGCACCATCCACGCGCGCTCCTTGAGCCACTGCGCCGACGCACGGATGCTGGCCGTTGCGTCACCGACCCCGGGCAACGCCGACCGTTTGGCCCGTGAGTTCACCATCGGCGACAGTTACCTCGACTACCGGCAAATCATCGACCGCGACGACATCGACATGGTCGTTATTGGCATCCCCAATCATCTGCACTGCCAAGTCACTTGCGAGGCCGCTGCGGCCGGCAAGCATATCGTGCTCGAAAAGCCCATGTGTTTGACGCTCGACGAAGCCGATCAAATGATCGCCGCTTGCAACAAGCATGGCGTGAAACTGATGTACGCCGAAGAGTTGTGCTTCACGCCTAAATACGTACGCATGAAACAACTGCTAGACGAAGGAGCCCTCGGTCAACCAACACTGTTGAAGCAACTGGAAAAACACGACGGCCCCCATTCCGCACACTTTTGGGATGTCGATCGTTCCGGCGGTGGCGTCGCCATGGATATGGGATGCCATGCCATCCAGTTCTTCCGCTGGATGCTAAATAACGCCCCGATCAAATCGGTCTATGCCCAGATGGACCTGCAGGTCCACACCGACAAGACCCAAGGGGACGATAACGCATTGATCATTCTGGAATTCGAAGGCGGTGTCACGGCTTTGGCGGAAGAAAGTTGGAGCAAGCTCGGTGGCATGGACGATCGCGCGGAAATTTATGGCTCGAAAGGAGTCGCCCACGCCGACCTGCTGCGCGGCAATGCCATTCACACGTACTCGCTCCCCGGCTACGGCTACGCCGTCGAGAAAGCGGGTAGCACTCAAGGCTGGTCGTTCACGATCTACGAAGAAGAATGGAACTATGGCTTCCACCAAGAGATGGCGCATTTCGTTGATTGTGTGAAGAACGACAAGGTGCCACTCGTCACCGGTCACGACGGCCGCGCCGTGCTGGAAGTCCTCTTCGCCGCCTACGAATCCGCCGCCTCCGGTCGAAAAGTCTTGCTGCCGTTTACACCATCGAAAGGCGACAAACCCATCGATCCTTGGCTCCGAGCACGAAAGGGGAACGCGTAGCTCGACCTTTCCGAGTCGAGCGGGTTACGAGTAACGCGATTCGGCAGACCGTTGTCGATCTATCGGGCCGATGCGGTGTCATCTACTCGGTCTTATTGACGGTAATAGTTCTTTCGATACCCGGCAGATCCATCGTCTTCATTGTAACGCTCCGCAAGTGCTTCAGAGCAAATCTGCCACATGGGGTTTTCGGTAGTTTGAGGTCTCGGCAGCAGCCAATCTCGTTTCTCTGAGTATTCCGTACCTGTCTTTCCCGGACAGTATGGGCGCGAAGTCTGTGAGGACCGAACAGCACAATATCCATCCGTGAATAGGAGCAAGTCTCGTTCGGGGGTTTTGGCGAGCAAAACGAGAGCCGTCGCATACTGGCTGCCCGCAACTAAACCTTCAAGATCGGGCAAAAAGGTACATTCAAGGTAGACCCCTCTGCCAAAACGATTGTTGTGGAACACGGCTTGAGGATTTGGAATGTCAGTTCGGAAACCACCTTAGTCTTATTGGATTGACGGCCGCAGGCGAAGTTGAGTGAAAGAATCGTCCATTGTCCAACGTATCAAACTGGCTAACGATTTGATTGCTGGGTACGACATCGATCCGGGACGTAGCACGACTCAGTGCGTTGTTTGGGGGAGGGCAAACAGAGGCCAACAACGCTTCAACAAAACGACTTCTCGTTTCTCGTCGAGTAGGAGAATCCGCGCGGTGAACTAGTCTGCTTGAAGCGGTTGGGCGAAGGGGTCACTTGGCCAGACTCATTTGTCATATTGTATTTGGTTCATTCCGTCCCGACGCTCATGTTCGCAATCGTCCTTCGTAGGTTATCCGTGTGCGGTTTTCGATTATCTGGAAGTGACAATTCGACTTGAGATCGGAAGCAGCAGCAGCCAACTAACCATTCTCGCTGCTCACAACCAAGGAAATGCGATCGCCTGACCGAGGCGATCGCACTTGCTTGTAGACACGTCGAGCCAGTGAGTCATCACCCGATTCAACTTGCCCAGCCGCATCAGATTGCTACCAACCAGGCATTTTGCATCTGCTCATTATTAGCATATCCAAGCGTCTGCCGAACATAATAATGAAGTCCAACACCCTTCCCGCGGTGCATATGGCAGCCCCTTCTTACCATCGCGGCTGTACCCTCGCTTAATGAGCCGTCCTCCCGATGGGTGTGCCGCAGCAAGTGCGTGACATAGGTCTTGCCTTTATACGATTTGGTAATGGTTGCGATCTGTACGGCGTGCTTGTCATGCTTACTCACGCCCCTTGTTTAGCGAGTTACGGAATCGGGCGCAACCCCTCTAATGGGTTGTTTCGGTGGCTACTTTCGATCCTTGGTCCATTCCGCTACCACCGGAAAGGGCTGATCATGAAAACCCCACTTTCTGGCTACAACTGGCAATATGTACATGCACACAATTACCGAAACTCTCAGGAAAACGTGGGTGAATCGCTCGCAACCCCCGGTAAAAGCTCAGGTTAAATCGCAGAACTGTGTCGTTGTCTGCTTTTGTGTCCAGATGCTGACCGGAACGTTATCGAATGATCGCTCGATGCATCATCAGATTGCGAAGCGAAATACGACAATGCGAAAGCAACGTCTCTAGCCGCATCGGCCGCAACATTCGTGTCAGTGCGGAACCGGGGGTGGCAACGATCACAACTGGTACGTTGGACAATTGTTGTCAACTGAGTTGCTTCTATCACCCCAATTGCCTGTGTCGAGGAGTTGCCAAAATGATCTTTCCAGATTGTATAGTCGGCGGCATTCACCCGGCCGTCGCGATTGCCGTCGGCGTTCAAGAGCAGGTTCGATCCGAAACCATCTTTCCAAATCGTGTAGTCCGCCGCATCGACAACGCCGTTCCAGTTATAGTCTCCCGACAACGGCTGCACCAATTGGTGCACGAGAAACACGACATCACCTAGCAACACAGTTCCGTCACCGTCCAGGTCAAACGTGACATCGTTGCTAACTGTTTCCACCGCTGCGACTAACAAATTGAAATCGGCCAGCGAATAGGCTCCGTCTTGATCGAAATCGCCCGGTAATGGGTGCGGAGAATGGTCGTGAATGGCAAAGTGCCGCACATAGTCGCCTCCTTCGCCGCCGTCGCCATCGCCATCCAATTGCAATCCGGCCGTATCGTGAATGCTGCGACTGGCACCACTGAAAATCGTCAATCGGTACTGACCGGCAGGCAAATCGCCTTGCTGCACGGTCAACGTAACGAAGGACTCACCCAGTACAAAACTCGGGCGTAGCGCGAACAGCAAATCATCGCCATCGCCAAAGATTTGGTTCGGGCCACTTTGCCGCAGTTCGTAAACTGCGTCCGCGTCTGCATCAATGAAGTTGATCTCTTCGGTGAAATGCACAATCAACTCATTGGTGGACTCAAACTGGTCGCCAAATCCAATCGCCACTGTTGTGGCTGCTTCGATAACAGCGGGTGGGATTGCGTCTTGGCTATCGCCACGAAATTCGAAAGCACCGATTTCGTTAATCCCGGGAACGAACCCGAACCGCAACGATTCAACATTTCCCAGATTGGTTTGCTCGTCGTAGCTAGATAGCAGGTAGGCTCGGCCGTTGCCAGACGAAATCCCCACCGTCGGCGTCAGATTCTGATTTCCGTCCCCATAGTGAAATTCGATCAATCCGGAATCATAAAGCGTCACTGCAAAATTGACGTCGCCGTCGTCGGCGACATGCGTCGCGTCCCAGCGAATCGTGACTTGATCAACAAGCGATTCATCGATAAAGATGTCGTCACCCGATCCGGACGTGCGAAGATCGTCCCAAAGTGCGGCAATGCGGGGCCGCGAAATCAACTCGTCGGTGGTATTTGTGCCGTCGGTGGCATCTGCGGTTGTCCCAAACTGAAGCAATCCATTGGATGAAACTTCGACCGATGTGTACTCGTTCCCATAAAAAGGAAACGAGAACGGCAGCGCAAAAGTCCAGCGGTTGTTATCGGATCGCCAGCCCTGAGCGATCCCCGCCAAATCAGTAGACACCGACGTGTTCGTCTCTTGATAGTCCGACGCCCCCTGATTCGCAGTGCCGGGATCGTCCAGCCTCGGTGAACCCAACAGGTCAACGCGCCCAGCCAGCCAACTCTCGCCGGAATCAATCGCTGGCGAACCCTTTCGCAAGACAAAATTGTCGTCCAG
>JAGQPD010000862.1 GCA_020426865.1 Planctomycetales bacterium | reverse complement strand
CGCCACCAGGTGATGCCCTAAGGCTCGGCGGAGCTCCCCGGTTGGCTTCGAGTCGGGCGCAGCGGCACGAAGGGAGACAAAGGCGCGTTGCGCTTCGTCCCATTGCTGTTGGCCGAGCAATACCAGTGTGCGACCGCAATGGTAATCGTCCAGCCACTGCGAGTCGGGCCAATCCTCCATGCCGGTGGCGAATGCTTTTTCGGCGTCGTTCCACTGCTTGTTTCGCCGATAGCATTCGCCCAGATAGTAACAGGCGGCCGCCAACAGTTCATTATTCTGCGCGGTCGTGGCGGGCACGCCGGTTTCGGACGATCGGCGTTGTAGCAACCCGGCAAAACCTGCTGCCGCCTGCGAAAAATCACCTTGCGACATGCGACAGACTGACAGCCAATAGGAAGCGTCGTCGAAGAGCGAACTGGTTGGATACTCCGCGACCACTTTGGCGAAACTCTGCTTCGCCATTTCGGGGTCGTGCAGTTTGCCATATTGTAGCAACCCTAGCCGATAATACGCCCGGTCACTCACCCGTCCTTGGTCGTTGGCCACGGCTGCGGTGTATTCCCGTTGTGCTGTCCCCCAATCACATGACGATTCCGCGATCGTGGCCAACCCATAATGGCACTCCGGTACCATTTCACCTTGCGCGAACGATTGAAGCGCCTCTTCAAAATACGACTTCGCAAGCGACAAGTTGTTGGCTCGTTGGGTGAGCTCCGCCAGATACGGCAGCGCGAAGGCGTTGAGCGGGTCTTGCGGAAAGTCGCGATGAAAGCGTTCCAACCACTGGCGGGCCATTTCGGGCTTTTGCGTAAAATAGGCACATTGTCCGATCCGAAAAGTCGAACGCTGGACATGCTGGGATCGGGTTGAATCGGCCCGCTTCAAGTATCGCTCAAACCACGGCAACGCTTCGGCATAGTCATGGATTTGCACCAATGCCTCACCACAATAGAATGTCGCGTCGGCCGTCCACGGATCGCTCGGGTATTGCTGGACGAATCGAGCCAACTCGCGCGCGGCCTCCGCGAATTGAGCACCCTCGTAAAGCTGTGCCGCCCGCTGGTATTGCTCACGCACCGACTGGGCGCGTACCGGTACCGCGACCATTGTTATCGCCAACAACGAGTATGCGCACCTGCACACGACCCTGCACACAACGGCCTTCGCGATCGGCCCCGAGACTTGTGCCGCTGCTGTCGTATGATTGCCGGTCGACTTGAACCGCGCCTGCAAAACCATCCATGTCCTTGCCGCTGGGGCGATTGTGTGCGCCTTCGAGACCGATCTCTCCATAATCGGTTCTGTTCTACGCCTCTTATCCTAACGCCCGAGATCCCTTATCGACAATAGCAGACAGCCCGCGTGCTAGCAGTGCTGACTGCGTGTCGGGCGGAGATTCTATTGCCATGGAACCGAGCCGCCGGTAATCTTGTCGACCGTGCGGCAATGACTGCTGCACGCGATTGCAACACCATTGGGAGGGAGCTCATCCATGTTGGTCCGTTTTCGCAGCAGCCAGTCGGACAAAGAGATGCGTCAGGAAGTTGTTGACGATGAGAGTCAGCCTGGCAGTCTTCGCGCTTGGTTGGACTCGCACATCGTCGCCATCGTCCTGCTTGCTTCGTGGATCCTGCCGGCGACACGTGTGTATTGGGACCAATTCGATACCTGGGTATTTCGGCGATTGAACGGAACCCTTTCTTCGGGCGGACAGTGGCTGAAGATATGTGCGATCATGAACCATCGTATGTTCGACCTGGTGCCGGCAGTGCTGCTTTTCGGTTTGGTATGGCACTGGATCCATCGGGTGCCGCAACCGGCACGGGTCCGACGATTTGCCACTGCGGTAATTCTGGCATTGGCGGTGTTATTGACGCGAACGGCGACCACGGCGGTGGTGCATGGCCCAACGCTTACCTACCATCGCGCCAGCCCGTCACTGGTGATCGAAGAATCGATCTCTGTGGAGGGCGCGGTGGACGGGGTCGCCGCCAAGGGATCGTCGCCCTATTCGTTTCCGGGTGATCATGGTTTCGTCTTGATTTCGGTGGTGATGTTTTTCGTGTTCCATCAGGCCTACGGGCACGCCGTGTTGGCAGCGGTGTATGCCGTCGTGTTTGCCATGCCACGATTGATTGCCGGAGGGCATTGGTTTACAGACATCGCCATAGGCAGCCTTGTCATGTCGTTGATCTGTACGAGTTGGCTTTATGCCACGCCGCTGAATGGTCTGTTGCAGATGGTGGTGGTGCCAGTCGTGATCTTCGTCGACAGGGGGGGGCGAATGTTGTTCCGTTCCGTGATGACGATTTTGCGTCGGACTCATGATGGAGCCCAGCGAGTTGCGGAACGCGTGTCGGAACGCGTTGTCGAGGAGACTCCCGAGGCGAAGGAGAGCGGAGGGCGTGTACCGATGATGCACGTGCGTACGAGCAGTGCAGGGGCGGTCGAGCAACAGCAAGCACCGCGAGTGAAGGCACCTCGACCGAATATTGCTCGGATCACCGAGTCGGAACTCGGCCGTCCTCTATCGTAGCTTGACCTCTCCGAGTCGGGTTGATTGATTTGTACCGCATGTGAGCAACGTGTGTCACATCATTGCGTGTTGCCCCTAGTGCTTTGTAACACCGAAGAGTGAGGATGCGGACGCGGGGTGTGCTCGACTCGGAGAGGTTAAGTTACCTCGCGGTCAAGCTATGCCGAGGCGCAAAAAAGGACCCCCGAGTTGCCGGGGCAACTCAGGGGTGCGAAGGAATTTCGCGCGTCGAGCAACGGGCTAGTAATTGGAACTAGGTCCGGTGTCGACGTCGCCGACTATGTGGAGATGGTTATGATCGATATAGACCACCTCGACAGAGTCTTCGTCAACGGTCGTATAGGGTAGCGGCCAACCGTTGCGTGTTGTTTCGGAATAATAGACCGTGCATTTGTAGTGGGCGTGGTGCTGTTGAACGGGGCCTACCAGTGGCATGACGCGGGGTGGATCGACATAGTCGGCGATTAATTCCTTGACGATCCGCACGTTGTTACGTTGTTTTTCGTGGAAGAATGGAATGCCGCCCGATACCGGGTGCAGTTTCTCAATCGCGCGCATGATTTGGTCATCGCTGGGCGGGTCCAATGCGATAGCTGGTCCACCTTTGGTGATTGGTCCCAGGATCGGTACTCGCTCGTACCGTTCGTGTTCGTAGAATTCGCGTTCTTCCCGGTCCTGGAAATAGGGACTGATGGGAATGGGAATCGCGAAAATTCCGAGATTCGGGCCACGGCTGATGCAGCCAGTTGACGATAGACCGGCGATTGCCAGAATCGTCAGCACGGCAAATCGACTTTGTTTGATGAACATGGGAATCCCTTCGCCTTGTTTCGGTGGAGAATTCTGGATGTACCAGGAAATCTAATTTAGATATCGAGCTAAGCTGGGGGAAACTTGTGGCTTTTTCCGGTTGTGCGATGGAATAATCGGAAAACTCAACCGCGCTGACAGATCGGCTTGGCAAAGTCGCTGGGAGCCACGAGCTGGCTGCCCGCCAACGCGAAAAGCCGCGATCGATTCGACCGCGGCCCTTCGCTGCTCACAAGGTTTTTTCGTTTGTCATCTCGCTCGCGGGGCGATTCGTTACTTCGAAGTGAAGTCCAACCACCACCAGCCGTCATCCCATTCCAGCGAAACTTTTCGCCATCCCAGCGGGACTTGCGGATAGGGATAGAACGGACCAATGTACGGCCAAGCGGTGGGTGAGTACTGACGAGGGTATGTCACGGCAGCGTAGTTCGGGTGCGATGCATAGCTCGGCCAGGCATAGTCAGGCATGCTGGGGTTATCGTAGTAGACTCCGCCACCAGACGCGCCACCAACCGTGTAGTCGCCGCCGTAGCTGTCGGCGGCACAGCCACCGTCGCCACAGCCTTCCGCGTACCCGGCAACCTGTCGCACTTGGGGTGCGCCGCCACGGGCGGCCATGTAATTGGCCTGCATGGCTTGCGGATAGGCGCGTTGCAATGGAACCGGCGGGGCTACCGCTGCCGCTGGCATCACTGGTCGAGCGGCACCGGAACCGACCGATCCGGTCGGACGACTGCCGTTGGGCGACCAGGCATTCATGACGGCATTGGCCGCACCTGTCATCCACGGGCCCGACGGTGCGCGGCCGTCGCTGCCGCTGACTTCCGGCATGTTGGCTGACGTCCGAGCGATTTGACCGCTCTCGCGAATCGTCAGGTCGTTGACGACCATCTTCACGCCGGCGGTGCGGCGAGCCAGGTCGAGTGCCAACGCACGTTGCGATTCATTTCCGACTTCTCCCTTCATCCAGACCGTTCCGTCTTCGACATTCACGTTGATCTGGAAGCCCTTGAGATTGCTCAAGTGCTGCTGAATTCGCAGCTGCTCGGCGATCTGCTGGGCAATCGCCGTGTCATCTGCAAACGCTCCACATGGGCTGCACAGCACTACCATGGCCAGCAACCCGAATAATCGGCTTCGCATATGTCCCCCTCCTGAGCGCGAAACATTGTCCGGTCCACGGTGGGCGCATTTCCGTTGGGGCCCTGGGATGCCGCAGATTCCGAATTGTTTACCTGACAGTATTTGTCGGCCGTCCACGTTACCAGCTGGTACGTTTTTTTGGATTTTGACGCCGAGTTTTACTGGTTTTGTTGCCGCTAGCGGCGGAAAAGTGCCACTAGTTTACGCAAGTTCTCAGATGGCTACGTCAACGCCGAACGGCAATCGAGCGTCGCGCCGACGATCATCGTGCACAATGTTCCCATCCCGGCGGCGCCCCATTCCATGTCGCCAACCTGAATGCCGGAGAATGTCGTCAGTCCCACTAGCAGCAGGGACGCAAAGAAGACGATGTGGCAGTGCGGGCCACCCTCCCAACGATCGCCGAACCGCACCAGTGCCAGACTCCCCAGACCGAAGGCCTGCACTGCCAGCAAGAATACTATGTTCCAAACCGATTCGATCCCAAACATCGTCAGAGACTCCCAGCCCCCAGGTGCTTGCCCGCCGCCAAGATGGTATCGAGACTTGGCGGCGAGCGACAAGGGCCGGATTCTAACGACCACGCGCGGTCGAAGCTAGATCATTCTGCACGAATGCCCTAGAAAGTGATAGCTTACTTAAGGCGTTTGGACAGCTCGGATCGCA
>JAGQPD010000031.1 GCA_020426865.1 Planctomycetales bacterium | reverse complement strand
ATACTGAAACCAAATAACTGCCGCTGCAACGGCGATGTGCCTGGCGGCAATAGCTCCGACAACAGCGAGTCCAACACGCGAAATCTTGGCTCAATGGTCCCGCGCACCAACTCCTCCGTTGCTTCTGTGGGGTTGGCCATCTCTCGCAACATCAGGGTATGATGCGGGTCCCCTTCTTCCCGAGCTCCCATCATCATGGCGACCAGGCCACTGACGAATTGCCGAAGTCGCTGCTCCGCGGGCAGCGCCGGGTCCGGAAGGGCATGGAGGTCCATTCGCGTGCTGACCCGATGAGCTTCGGCGACGGCAGCAATGTACAAACCATTTTTATCTTCGAAATAATATTTGACCCCATTGACGTTGACATTCGCTCGTTCACAAATGTCGCGAACCGTCGCTCCTTCGAACCCCTTGTCGGCAAACTCTCGGATCGCGGCGGCCAACAGCCTGTCGCGAGTCGCAATATCGGAATCTTTCATCTTTTCGCGTTGACGAACTCTAGCCGGCCGATACTATAGGTTTAAAACAACTGTTTAAATCGTACGGGACCGGCGGCTGGGGGTCAAATGCGCACGGACGAACAGTTAGTAAAGGGATCGGCAATAGTGGGAAGAGCGGAAACATGGTGAGCGCAAGACAGGTTGAGGGGCCGGTTGTGGGGGCCCGATGGTCGGTGAAGATTGTGGAGGTAGTGGTGCGCGGGATATTGTCGCTTGCGATCTTGGTGAGCGCAGTCCTGGCGTTTCGTTGGATGGGAAGTGCAGAGGCGCGACCGGCACCGCCGCGTGGCGACGGTTCTCCGGCGGTGGCGGTGGCCGAGGCTGAGCGGCACATGGGTGGGATTGAGTTTGAGGTTGATGGAGTTGTCGTTCCGTACCGTAGTGTATCGATCCCGGCGGAGGTGGGTGGGCGCGTGGTGTACAAATCGGACCGGTGTCGAGTCGGGAGTGTGGTGCAGCGTGGCGTGGTATTGTTACGGATTGACGCCCGGGACTATGAGTTAGAGATTCGGCGATTATCGGAGGAGTTGGAACAAGCGGAAGGGACGCTGCGAGAGTTGGAGGTTGAGTTAACGAATGGACGCAAGCAGATCGAATTGGCGGAGGAGGACTTGCGGATTCAGCAGCGGGAGCTGAAGCGTTACGAGACAGCGCGGGATCCGGGGGTATTTTCCCGATCGGAGATTGACGCAGCGCGGCGCGCGGAGTTGACGGCGAGAAACGGGCTACAGACGCAGCAGAATCAGCTATTGCTACTAGAAGCGCGCCGGCGGCGTTTGGAGGGTGCCAAGCAACTGGTATCGGCTCAGTTGGAAAAGGCCGAGCTCGATTTGCAGCGAACGGAGATCACGGCGTCGATGGATGGCGTGATTACCAGCGAGGTGGTCGAGCAAGACGACTACGTGCAGAAGGGGAGTACGATTGCGACGTTGCAGGATTCGAGCGCATTGGATGTAACATGCAGTTTGTACATGCAGCAAATGCATTGGCTATGGCAGTCATCGAGTGGCGAAGTGGCGGCGTCGCCTGGCGCGCCGGCATTACCGGCGACCGACCGCACGGCGGATGCGTATGCATTTCCGACGACCCCGGTGAAGGTAAGTTACCGGTTAGGACCGCGCGAATATCTCTGGGACGGAAGGCTCGACCGATACGATGGGGCGGGGTTGGACCAGCAGACTCGCATGGTCCCTTGTCGCGTGCACGTCGACAGTCCGTTGCAGGTAGAAACGGTCGTTGCGGGCGTCGTGATGGCGAATGCGGCGACCGTCGCTCCGCCAACATTAATGTCGGGCATGTTCGTTCAGGTTCGGATACATGCTCAACCGGACGTACCATTACTGCGACTTCCCAACGAGGCGTTACAACCCGGTAATACCGTGTGGGTAGTACGTGAAGGCCGACTCCACAAGTGTCACGTGCGGGTTGCTGACATGCGTGACGATCGTGATCACGTATTGATTTACGAGGACAGCGGCAGTCCAGCGGCGGGAGACCAAGTCGTCAGTTCTCCGTTGTCAGCTCCGGTGGAGGACATGACGGTAAGGGTCCAATCGCCATGAGATCGATTGTTCGCTGGGCGCTTTCCAATAGCGCGGCGTTGAACTTGCTTGTCGTCGCTGTACTATTTGTCGGGATGTACAGCGCGTCTCAGATGCACCGTGAGACATTTCCAGAGTTCGATCTGGACATTGTATTGGTCACGGTGCCGTATCCAGGTGCTGCACCGCAGGAAGTGGAAGAGGGTCTCTGCCAGAAGATCGAAGAGGCCGTACGCACAATTGACGGTGTGAAGAAAGTAACCTCGATTGCGAGTGAGGGGTCGTGTAACGTCGTCATTGAGTTGCATTCGTACGTGGACAACGCCGACAGGGTTTTGGATGACGTACGCAGTGAGGTCGATCGGATTCCGAGCATGCCGCTGGAGGCCGAAGATCCGGTCATCCGCCGAATTACGTTGCGATATCCGGCGATTCGTGTGGGAGTCGTGGCGCCGAGCGACACTGGGGGAACCAACAGTGAGCTTCGATTGCGAGAAGTGTGCGAAATCGTCCGCGAGGATTTGCTGTCATTGCCGATGGTGTCGCAAGTGGAATACGTTGGAGCACGCGACTACCAGATTGACGTCGAGATTTCGGAAGAGACACTGCGTGCCCACGGACTGACACTCAAGCGCGTGGCTGATATTTTGCGACGCGAGAATCGCGAATTGCCAGCTGGTTCGATCCGTAGCGAGTCACAAGAAGTCCTATTGCGCGGCAACAACCGTCGGACTCGTGGCGAGGACATCGCCAAGCTTCCGCTCGTGACTCAAGCCGATGGCGCGGTATTGACCGTCGCCGATTTGGGGACGGTACGTGACGAATTTGCCGATGAAGCGGCAATCAGTCGCATCAACGGCAAGCCGGGGTTGGCGTTGAGTGTCGAGCGATCGAAGTCGGAGGACTTACTAGGTATGGTCGACGCTGTGAAGGAATATGTTCACGACAAGAAACTGCCCTATGGCTACGAGCTTGTCACTTGGGGCGACGAATCCGTAGAGGTGCGTAGTCGGCTCGACTTACTCGTTCGGAACGGTTGGCAGGGGTTGCTGGTCGTGTTCCTGTTACTCGTGATGTTCCTCGATCTGCGTTTGGCGTTTTGGGTGGCCCTCGGAATTCCCTTTGCCGTCTTCGCGTCGACTTCGTACTTGTTCGCCACCGACCAAAGCTTGAACATGATCTCCATGTTCGCCTTCGTCATGGCTTTAGGCATCGTCGTTGATGATGCCATCGTCGTAGGAGAGAACATCTACGCACATCATGCGGTGGGCAAGTCCTGGTCGCAAGCCGCTCTGGATGGTACGGTGGAGGTGATGCCGTCGGTTTCCGTGAGCGTGGCGACGACCATCGTAGCGTTCTCGCCATTGCTGTTCGTAACTGGCGTGATGGGCAAATTCATGGCCGTGATGCCAGCCGCGATCATTGCCATGCTGCTGGTCTCGTTATTTGAAAGCGTGACGATCCTGCCGTGCCACTTGAGCCACGAGGACAGTCTTCTATTTCGGTTTTTTGGCGTTGTGTTTTACATTTTCCGCGGCGTTGTCCCGCTTGCCCATTGGCTGAATCGCGTCTGTACATCGGCACTGATGTGGTACATCCACACCATCTACGAACCGACGCTACGAATTGCCTTGCGCTACCGTTCGGTCGTCGTCTCCGGCTGCATCGCCGTTCTGATCATTACCGCCGGAATGGTCAACTCCGGTATCGCTCCCCGCATCTTCTTCCCGGAACTGGATGGTAATACGCTCGTTGCTTCGGTCACGTTCCCCGACGGTACTCCTGAATCGGTCACCGACAAATGGGCACGGCACATCGAAAGTGCATTTTGGCAAGTTGCGAGGCACTTCGAGCAGCAGCAAGGTTCACCAATTGCCACGCTTTCCTATCGTATCGTCGGATCACAGATGACGGACGGCAATGGGCCCGGCGGTATCCAGAACACAGGTAGCGGAAGCCATCTGGCGAGCGTCCAAGTGGAATTAGTGCCAACCGAAGAGCGTGTGGTGAGCAGCGAGCAGTTCATCAAGGCCTGGCGGGATGAAGTCAAGGAGATCCCCGGAACGGAACGATTGACATTCAAGACGATGGCGATGGGGCCGGGGGGAGTAGCGATTGAATTCAAGATCCTGGGGCGTACCGATCGTCTGGATCAGCTGGACGAAGCCGTTGAGCGAGCGAAGCAAAGATTGGCGGAATACGACGGGGTATTTGACATCGGCGACGATTCCATTCCCGGAAAATGGGAGTATCGATTCCGCATTAAGCCGGAAGCGATGGCCTTGGGCGTCAAGACGGCGGATTTGGCGGAAACGGTCCGCGCCGCCTATTACGGCGAAGAGGTAATGCGACTCCAACGCGGGCGTCATGAAGTGAAACTGATGGTACGCTATCCGCGCGAGGAACGCCGGCAGATGGCCAATTTCGATGAAATCCGTGTCCGTCTCGATGACGGTATCGAACGCCCGATCACGGAACTGGCCGAGATCGACGTCGTACGCGGCTATTCGGAAATCAACCGCATCAACCAGATGCGATCGATCACGGTGACCGCCGATGTCGATGCCAATCGGGCGAACGCTCAAAATATCATCGAAGACCTTAAGAAAGACTTCTTTCCACAGTTGACATCCGATTTCGAAGGGATTTCCATTCGGTGGGAAGGCGAGCAGGAACAACGCCGGGAATCGATCGAAAGTTTGCGTAACGGCTTTGTCGTCGCGTTGTTAATCATGTTTGGACTTTTGGCTTTGGAGTTCAAATCGTACTTTCAACCCTTCCTGGTCATGCTCATCATCCCGTTTGGAATCATCGGGGCGGTGTGGGGGCATGTCATCATGGGCATTCCGGTATCGATGTTCTCACTGTTCGGACTGGTCGCACTCACCGGGATTGTCGTCAACGACTCCATTGTGTTGATTGACTTCATCAATTCGGGGATTCGCGCGGGGGTGCCGGTCGAAAAGGCGCTGACCGCCGCTGGGACTCGGCGATTTCGCCCAGTAATGTTGACAACGGTCACCACGGTCGGTGGGCTCACGCCACTGCTACTCGAAACGTCACTGCAAGCTCAGGTCATCATCCCGATGGCCGTGAGCATCGCGTTTGGCGAGATTTTTGCCACCATTTTGGTGCTTTATATCGTGCCTGTCACCTATTCCATTTACTGGTCGCTGGTTGGGCGCCACATTTACTTGAAGATGCAAGGCCACGAGTTAACCGGCAGCGACGACGACACGGCCGAACCGGTCAATGGTGCAAGACAAGGCGTACCGTCGTCGCCGACGACCTCGGAATGGGACGAGATCATCGCATCGGGATGATTGTTACGGTGACGCATCGACGAGTAGATCTCGCAGTTGCCCCAAGATAATTGCAGTCGCACCCCAGACTTGATAGGCAGCCACGTCGATGCACGGCGCGGTAAAAACCACATCGCGACGCCGAATGGTCAGCGTACCGCTCGGCTGCGGCTGGACAAGAACCGCCAGAGGAAATTCGATCAATGCCGCGACTTCGTCTGGGGATGGCACGAACGTTGGAACGCGCTGAGCGACGGCTACGATGGGAGCGATAGAAAAGTTGCTATTATAGAGATAGATTGAGCTGAGGCTGCCCAATACTTGCAGTTCCTGCTCCGTAACGCCTAGCTCTTCATTCACTTCACGAACTGCGGCTTGTTCGGCGGACTCACCGTCGTCGATGCTCCCCCCGGGAAACGATACTTGTCCGGCATGATTCCCCATCGACTCGGGGCGCAGTGTCAGCGGCAGGTGCCATTGATTGTCCCGCTGGTAGAACAAAAGCATCACGGCCGCGCGCCGCGCGTCAGGCGGCGGCGGAACGAAATGTCGTCCGAAGCTAAGCTCCGGCGCAAAACGCTGCGCCGTTGCGCTAACTGGCAGCGGCGTCGACAACTTCAGCCACCGCGTCAATCGCGCAACTGGATCCTCTTGTGACAACAGCTTGTTATCGTCGTGCGACATCTTACTGGTACTCGGCTGTCCCAGCCGTAGTGTCTCCCAACTGTCTCAGCCGTAGTATCTCCGGGCTGTCCCAGCCGTAGTGTCTCCCAACTGTCCCAGCCATCATTCGGCGTTACGGCGATGCGAAATCGGGCAGTGACTACCAGTTGGTCAATTCGAATTCTCTATGGTTCTGCAGGTGGAATCCACAGAATTCGATAGGAATCATTTTCATAAACCACGGGGAATGGCAGGTCGAGAACGGCACGAGACCGATCGACAATCACGTAATCCACCACATAGTAGCGGCAGAAAGCCCGCAGGCGTTCCAGATTGATTTCTTCATCGTCATACAAATCTAGTTCATTATACCTTAGGCGTCGACGGTTCCATTCGACAATTCCGGCAGCATCTTGCGGAATGTCCTTGTGATTAAATACTTCGCTCCGTCCCGTATACCATTTGAATGTCTGCGGAGTCGCCGGGGTAAGGAAATTCGCATGGGGTGGAGTCTGGGCTGCAATCCACGCACATGCTGCCCGCCAATCGCCATACTTTAACCACGCTTGTTCGGGAAATTGTGGATCGACGGGCATGCGTTGAGCGTCCGCCGCTGGCCGCCGATCTTGCATGCGCAATCGCGCCACATCGCCAATTCCCAATACGGCCACTCCCATCATCAGCACGATGCCCCATTGAGCCACTGACGAGCGCTCGGACCAGTTCAGTGTTAACCATACGATCGCCAGTGCGACAGCCACGGGCAGCATCGCATCGGATAGGCGAAACCAATAATAACGCAACAGACTGGCAGCGGTTTCGGGGGACGACAACAGGGCTAGGTCCAGGATCGCTCCCACACCAGCCACACTACCGGCCGCGATGGCGAAGCGGACCACGCGCGACAACGAGGCGTTGCGGTGGACCGTCAGCAATCCCACGATCGATAATCCGAGAAATAACGCCAGATGTCTTGTAACGAATTGTGTCTGAAACCGGTGAAACAACAAATGGTGAGGCAACCGCAAGAAGGCGTAAATGTGATTTGCCTCTCGGGCCACACTGGTGTCGACATCGCGATTGAGTGCCAGGGCCGGGAGGAGTCCCAGAAGCGAAATCACGAACCCGATCACCAATGCTGGCAACATGCTTCGGATCGAAGGACGTTGTTGCAGTGGCAGACTTAGCCAGACCAACCCAGCTAGAATCACGCACCAACCACCCACAAGTACATGAAAGGCCGAAGCGCCACCAAATAAGATCCATGTCCAACGCCATTGGTTACGAGCCAACGCGGCCAACCCCCAGAAGACCAGACCATAGGCCAGCGACTTCCCTTCGATCCCCCCGACAACCCATTCGCCAGCCATATGAGCATAGTGCCAACCGCAGATCGTGAGCGCCAACGTCAACAACGACGTCCCCCATTGCGGCAACATGCTGCGGGTCAACCGGAACCACCCTGTCACGATCAGCGACCACGCCGCCAGCCGTCCGATCCAAGTTGTCGTTGTCAGCGACACATACTTGGTAAGCCATCCGATCGACCAATAGAAAGCTACGTGAGCATCGGCCGATTCCAGGAAGAAATCCTTGTCTCCCCACTCAGGTTGCCAATAGTGTTTGGCCTTGGCTACGTAATGGGCTTCGTTCACTGCCGGCACCGCTCCACCGGCATACACGAAGCACAGCATCAGCATCAACAGCAACTCGCCGCCGGCGGCGATGCTGAACGAAGGATGGGGCGAAATGGCGGTTAATGAATTCACTTGCCGATGAAACGGATCGAACGAGTCACGACTGCAGCCGATTGATACGGACAAAATCATCCTTAAGGGAACGATACAGTTGTTGGTATTCCGGGAATGCCCGGTCATAAAACTGTTTCGCGGTTCGCGTAACGTTGTTCGTCTCCACCGTGTGGATTGTTGCCTTGCATGCTTCGACGATATCCTTATATTCCCCTGCTCCGACCGCGGCCAGTAACGCAACTCCCAACGCCGGACCTTGCTCGGTGTTAATCGTCGACACCGCTTGACCGAAAATATCGGCCTGCAGCTGGCGCCAGAAAGGACTCTTCGCTCCACCGCCAGACACCCGGATCTGCTTTACGGGCACGTGAAGTTCTTTCATGATTTCCAGGCTGTCTCGCAGTGCGTAGCAGACTCCTTCCATGATCGAGCGCACACAATGACCTCGTCCATGTTTGAGGGTGAGGCCAACAAATGATCCGCGGGCGAGTGGATCGGCATGCGGAGTGCGTTCGCCAGCCAGGTATGGCAAGAAGAACAGTCCTTCGCTGCCCGCTGCCACGGCGCTGGCTTCGGCATTGAGCGCCGCGTATGGATCTCGTTTTTTTTGCATGGCAACCAACTCGGGGCACAATTGCTGGACGAACCATTCGAGCGAACCACCGGCGGCCAGGCTGACTCCCATCAAGTGCCATTTGCCGCGAACGGCATGGCAAAACGTATGCAGCCGGCCAGCGGGATCAATTTGGACCTCGTCGCTGTGGACAAACATCACGCCCGACGTACCGATGGACGCCGACAATGCTCCACTTCGCACGATCCCTGTGCCAATGCCGTTGGCAGCACAATCGCCCGCACCACCCACAACGACACAGTCGGTCGTCAGTCCCAGTTGTTTGGCCGCTTCCGCGGTCAAATTACCGGTCACGTCTTCCGACTCGTAACATGTCGCAAACAGCTCGCGATCCAATTCCAATTTTCCGAGCAACTTGGTCGACCAATCTCGTTTGGCAACGTCGAGTAACAGCATCCCGCTGGCGTCGCTCACCTCCGTGGCATATTCACCGGTCAGTCGGCGTCGGACATCATCTTTGGGTAGCAATACCTTCGCGAGCTTGTCGAAATTGCGCGGTTCGTGATTTCGGAGCCAAAGGATTTTGGGGGCGGTAAAGCCGGTCAATGCCGGGTTGGCAACCATTTTGATCAGCGCCTTTCGCCCTCCGGCTCGCTGCTCAATCTCTTCACATTCGGCAGCCGTGCGTTGATCGTTCCAGAGCAACGCCCGGCGAATTACGCGATTCTTCTTATCCAAGAAGACACTACCATGCATTTGCCCAGACAGGCCGATCGCACGCACATCGGCAGGTCTTAGCTTTGCCGACTTGATGGCACTCCGCACCGTTTTTACGGTAGCATTCCACCAGTCCTCTGGATCCTGTTCACTCCAAAGTGGTTGCGGATGATACGCCGGATAGGAAGCCGACGCATCGGAGAGGATCTTGCCGCTGCTGTCGATCGCCAAAGTCTTCGTACCCGACGTACCAATATCGATCCCGAGAAAAACACTCATGTCTAAAATCCTCGTGGCGGATGCCAGTGATTCTGAGATCCCGAGAACCTGAAACCGGCAAAATCCATATGATGATCGGCAACCCGCACTATCGAGCCCGGGTCCTGTCGTGTTAGATAGTGTAAGTGAACCCTCGATAGTTACGAGCCCCCTATGCCAACATTGGCGGTGAACTTGGACATGAATTTTTGGCTTGCTGCAAAATGCCGGCGACAATCGTACCGACGATGGTGGTGCGTGGCTTGTTTTCTGCTCTTCTTATTCGGCGGCTGTGAGCCCTCGACGAACAACGACGACCTCGACAACGGGGACAGGGGCGGCTCAATTTCACAAGACGCCGACTTACCCAGTGGCAACGAGGCCATTCGCGTTTGGGTCGTGGACGACGAACTGTTGGCGACGAACATCCAACGGGAATGGCAGGGGCGGACGTCGGTCGCGATCGAGGTCAAACAAATCGCCGAGACCGAACTACTTGAAAAGCTCGCGTCTACCGTGATCGGTGATCCGGAAAGCGTCCAGGGGACGATAGAGGGAGATGTGCTTATCTTTCCGCCGCGGCTGATGGGGGCACTCGCAGTGGCCGGTTGGATCCGCCAGGCCCCGCAATGGGCTCAACCGCGCAAGACCGATGCTGGTCACACTCCGTTCGCCCAACTAACGGAGCGCGAGGTCCAATGGGCAGATCATTCGATGGCGTTGCATTTCGGATCACCGCAATTCCTGTTCGCTTATCATCCGGATCGATTCGACAAGTCACTGGCGGACGCCAGCACTTGGGGGCAAGTGCAAAGTACCATCGGGCGATCGGTCGAAGGCGTCGAATCGGTCGATCGCGAGCAATCGGTACGGTTCGTTCAGCCACTCGCCGAGGGTTGGGCCGGGCGGTTACTGGTCGCGCGTGCGGCCGCGTACGCATTGCATCGGGATCATTACTCCGCCATGTTCAAGACACAGTCAATGGATCCATTGGGTCAGACACCTCCCTTCGTGCGGGCGCTGGAAGAAATCGTTGCTGATGCGAAGTTCGGACCGGCAAATGCCACCGACATCACCCCGGCCGCGGCATGGCAGATGGTTCGCACCGGAAAGGCCGACTCCGCCATCACCTGGCCGCACATGTTTGCCAACGCGAGCAATTCAGGAACGGTAGCAGTCGACTTAATGCGATTGCCGGGCAGCTCGCAGATGTATGATCCTGTGGATCAGCAATGGGAAGATCGTCAAAACGACGATTCGAAACAAGTTCCCGTACTTGCTACCGAGGGACGCGTGGGATCCGTTTTGACCTCGACGAAAGATGTGCGAGGTGCATGGAATTGTCTCCGATTGCTTACCGATCCGCAATGGATTAATGACGTGTCCGCCGGCTCATCAAACCTGGCCCCCGTCAATTCGGGACAGGTCGACATTGCCTACCGTTGGATCGGCAGCGAATCGGAACGCAGCCTCGGCCGAAAATATGTGCAACTACTGCAGCAAAACCTCGCGCGGGGAACCGCCTTGAGCCAACTCCGGTTACCCGGGCAAGACGAGTACATGATGGCACTCGACCACGCCGTACGTGCCGCGGTAAGAGGCGATGCGTCACCACAGCAGGCGCTGGATCACGCGGCCCAGCAATGGCGAGCGATTACCAACCGTCGCGGTATCGACGTGCAACATTCCGCTAATCTGCACGACCTGAATCTGCAATAGTTCGAGCGACGAACTCACTGCATGCTTAAGCCAGGCACTGAATTATCACAGTATTGGTGCACGGTGTTATCGTGACACAGTACGCGATCCTCTCCAGCAAAGAACGTGTGGAAATCGGCAACGATCAGGTTGTACGTAATGTCGTCCGATGCGGCTTCGATGCGGCTAACCGGTACGGCTCCGTAAACACCGTGAAGCAACTGTCCCGATCGCAACTGGCGGGCCTTCTCCCAACCACTTCCCGAAACCCAGAACGCATGCCCGCCACTGACGTCAATCCACCTCGTCGGCAATTGGATGCGAACGATCGGGCCAACCGGACGGACTGTCGGTCGGATAACCGGTTTGTACGCTAACTCGCCGGACGCTGGATTCTGTGACAATACCAAGTCGCCAGACTCGACCTTCTCAATGGCCAACGGGCCACGGTCCGTCCAAACGGTCGTTCCTGCCGCCAGGCAGTCCATCCGATACGACGCTCGTGTTGCCGCTGTCGCGGAAGCGGAAAACGGTGCACTCGTGCCGCTGATGCCTGACTGGGTTGGGTCCGGCACATACACTTCGCGGCTAAACGATACATAGCGAATTGGCTTTTCACCAGAGTACGACACTTCGTTGCTCTCATTCCACCAATCCCACCAGACCTGTGGCTCAGAAGTGTGCTTCTCGCCACTAACTCCACACAGCACTTCTGTAATACGGCTGTTCAATTCGCTGGCAATCTCGTTCCATTGGCGGCGAGTCGCTTCCAAATCTCGCCGGTTTGCCTGTGCATCGGCGATGGAGAGCCGATTCGTTACGCTGCGGTTGCCCGCGGGATCGCCGCGATACAGCGTATCGAATATCAACATCTGTCGCGTATCTTGACTTTCTTGCATCACGACGTGCCGGCATAACAACCGTCGTCCTCGGCCGCGAACAATGGAGGCAGACGTCTCGGTTTCCGATACCATCGTTGCCAACAGATCGGGAACGTATGACTCCATTGGTCGTTCTTTTAATTTGCCAATGGCCTGATATCGTACGTTCGCCCACGGCGCATAAACAGCTTGTCGTGCCAGGGCCATCGTGGCCTGTTGTTCAGGGAATTCCGCAATGGCACTGATCGCCAATATTGCCGCGTCCGCCGACGTCGGAATCAATACCCATTCCATCGCGGGGATCGCGTCCAATTCATCGATGGCATCCAGCTCTCGAGCTGCCATGAGCGCACGCCGTCGATCACGCGAGACAATGTCATTCGCCAATTGCTGCATCGTTGGCTGCCATTTGTTGATCGCGGCTAACGAAGCGCTCCGCTGTTCGGTCAAATCGGTGATTTCATCCGCGTGTAGCCAGCGCATCCCAACGCGACGATATCCTAGAGCCGTCCGCGCCCCAACGTGTTCGGAATCAAAATCCAGCACATGATGCAAATGAGCTTGCTGGCGGTCCGTCAGTCCATGGTCGCCACACCACTGTGCCAGCGCGAGATTGCCCGCTGCGTCGTCGGTGGTTTTGTCGCGCAGCGCGCGGTATTCGTTCAAGAGTTTGTCGTCGCGCGTGGCCTGGGCAAATTTGGCGAAATCCTCCCAAGAACCACTGGTGCTTTGCACTTGCCCCAAATGCCATCGGGCCGCCTGGTGATCTGCGTCCTTCTCCAGCGCCCCTTGCAGCAATTCATTCCGCTCCACTTGCAAGCCGTAGACTTCTCGCTGGAGCGCTTCGGAAACCAGCGTATCAGCTGCGTCCCCGGTATAGCTCGTGCCAGAAGCTTTTGGTGGCGCCGACCAAACTGAGTGGCCGAACAAGAAAACGACACTGATCGCGCACGCTACACAAACGACGTTTGAATTTTGAGACTGTTTCATCCTGGCCATACTTACCTCGCTGTCGGTTCCGACTCAAAAGTTACGATTCGTTCCGCTCGAAAAGTATTTCGATCATAGCAAGTACATCGGCCAGGCGCAAAAATCTTGCTAATTCCACGAGAAAACTCGCAGAGCAAGAATTGCTTGCAATACTATGTGGTTCGAGGTATTCAAGGGGCGCAGTACGCTGGGGCGGTCCCGAGGCTTAGGGCGCTATCGCGGTCCCGCCGCGTTGATCCGATCGGCGTGGCGGTCGGTGCCGGGGGGGCTTCCCATGACTCGGTCTCCCTGGATCCGCTGGCCGGTCACGCTGTCGATATTTGGGGTACGCGCTGCCGGGTTGTCGTAACATCCAATATCGTTCCAGCTGACGTCAACGGCAATAGCGCCCTGTAACCTTGGTCGTTCTGCCAAAGTGCCACGTTGTTTCAACCGCATCGCGGCGACGCCGCAAGGCACGGTGCGCTCGCGGCGGACGATCGTTTGGCACTTCGTCGAACTCGAAATGTGCGCAACAGCCTTGGAATGCTTGGCGCTATTGGCCAATGCCTCGTTCGCTTTCTGGCAAATTTGGGGCGAATCGGGCTAACAGGGCTGGCAGGAAGACCAAGTCCGCAAACAACGCCGCGGCAATCGTGATGGCTCCCATGGATGCGAAAATGCGATGGTCCCGCGAATCGCTGTAGGCGACCGTCGCAAACCCGGCCAACAAGACGAGCGTGGTCATGATCAACGCCGTTCCCACGCCAGTAAACGCGCGACGGATTGCCTCCTGTCGATCGTCCGTCCGACGTTGTTCGTCCTGGAATCTTGTAAGGAAATGGATGGTGTCGTCTACCGCGATTCCCAAACAAACGGTAAAGGACAAGACGCTTACGATCTCCAATGCCTGTCCCGTGACATACAGGAAGGCTCCCGCCAGTGCCAACGGGAAGACATTCGGGACCACGGCGATCAAGCCCAACCGAGCCGATCGGTAGACGATTGCCAATACACCGAAGATGATCACCGATGCCGTACCCAAACTCTTGGCCAAATCGACAACGATCTGATAGAGGTTCTCCCATCGCCACACGGCACGTCCATCCAGATCCAACGTGAACGCCGGATGGTCCTGCATGATCTGTTGCAAACGCTGATCAATCCGCTGGAAGACCGGACCATAGCGAGCGATCCCCAAATCCTGCACGCGAAAACTAACAGAAGCCTGTCGTGTTTCTGGCGTATAGAAAGCACGCTTCAGCTGCGGTGGCAACAATTCCAACATGACCATGCGATTCGATGCATGGCGATCGCCTGGCAGCGTCGCCAGCAGATTGCTCAATGATAGTGGATGACCGATTAGCTCTTCTTCCAATAGCGCTTCATTGACATTTTCAATAACGTCCAGCACTTCGCGGGAATCGGACTGCACCGCCGGTTGCCACTGGATCCGTACGAAGGAGAATTCGAGCCCACCCATCGCATGATCCAGGTATCGCATCGTCACGGCCGGCTCGCAGCCATCGGGCAGCGAATTTGCTGTTCGCTCATCGGGACGAAGCTGCAGGGACGCAACGACCAGCAGCAGCGTCGGAAGGACGGCGGTGTAGCTGATCAACCGGCTATATCGCAGTACCACATTGATCAGGCCGCTGATCTGTCCGAGATACTTGTCGATCAGGCTGCGTTCTTGGCCGACTTGGACGTAGTGTCCTAAGCGTGTCATGCACGCCAAGGGGATACTGGTAACCACCGAAAGGAACGTTAACAACACGCCAATGACGCAGCACCAGCCAAAATCTCGCACGACCTCATGATGGGCAAGCGACAGCGAACCGAATCCAACCGCCGTGGTCAACGACGTCAGGCCGCAGGCCAATCCGACTTGCTGCACGCCCTGGCGCACCGCTTGCATGGTCGAAGCGCCGGCGGAACGCAGCTTACGAACCTGTACCATCAAATGCACGCCATCGGTCAGTCCGACGAGGCTGAGGAGCACGGGAAGGATCACGTCGTTAAAGGGGTTGTCGTGGAAATCCCAAAGGCGAATCACGCCGAGTGTCCAGAACACACCGAGAATGGGTGCGATTGCCACGACCAAAACGGCGGAGATCCCTCGAAAGAGGAACAGTGCCATCAAAAAAACCATCCCGTACCCGATGATTTGATAGCGAATCTTGTTTGCTTCGTGTGCTTGACGCGCGGCCACGTACATGGGAACTCGCCCGGTCACCGAAAACTTCATGGGCACTTCCGGGAACTTCGCGGCGGCGGCCGCAGCTGCCTGGCGCAATCCCGCCGTGCACGTCTGGTCGTCTTTGATGAAGAGCATATCAAACGAGACCAGCAGCAGGGTCGTACGGCCGTCGGCCGAGAGAAGTTGTCCGTGAATGAGTGGATTGCGGCGGGCTTTCTCGCGAGTATCCGCGTAGCGTTGTGCGGACGCTTCCGTCCGCGGAAAGAGCGGCTCGGGCAGGCCGAACAAGTTGAGTTCCGGGATGCGGTCCATCCACATCACGTTCCGCACAAAGTCCAACGCTTCCAGCTCGGCCACGACGTGCCGCAATGCCTGGGCGCCCTCGGCCGTAAAGAACCGGTCGGATTCGACAACCAACACGGCATCAGCACCTGACAAACTGAGTGGATTGACGTTGGGAGGTGTCTCATCCCTGTCTGTCCCCACTTCTTCCGAGTTGCCGCTGGAATCCGACTCCGCTTGGTACGAATCCTCCAGGCTAATCTTGACGGACTGCCACCATCGCCAAAGCGAGGACGGATAGGCGTACCCCCAAATGGCCGTCGCCGAAAGTACGACCATCATGGCGGCCATCACCAGTGGCTTTTCCACAAGCCAGGCAGCAATGCGGTTAAAAGCCCGCGCGATCATCCGTTACTCTTTTCATTGCTGCTTGTTCGATCTCGTCTCGAGACAATTTGCCATCGTTGTTTTCGTCGAATTCCCAGTAACCAAAAAGTCGAATCGTGAAGGGCGTTTCGTGTTCGACGATGATGCCATCTCGATCACGATCGAATCGCGCAAAAAAACGTGACACAATATTTTCAATCTGCCGATCGCGCTCCGCAGGGTCGATGATAGGGCTCGTCTCGGCAATTCGCCGGCGCGATGTTTGATTTCGCGGCTGTGCCACTTCAAAAAACGCCACGGCCATCTCTTCCCATGTTTGATCCCCCCAGGTTACCCGTTGATCCGGGTCCGGGTTCACGGGGTTGTCTTCGGAATTATCGAATGTGACCGTGACATTTAGCTCGTCGACTTCGTCCAGAACAATCGGCTGCGGGAACTGATATGCGTGTTGCCAATTGAAATCGTAGTGCGGCACATCCAACAGTACTCGTTCCTGTTCGCCGCGCAGGGCCCGCAAGCGAAATGATTTTCCCCGCAAATGCATATGAGGAGCAGCGCCCAGCAGACGTCCGCCGGGGGGGAGCCAGCGGACCTTGGCGAACACGTCGTAGGCCGCATCGCGAGGGGGAATCTCAAAGTCCTGATTGATGGCGATTACGGTAAATACCTCGTCAGTCACGTCAGTGTCATTTGCGAAAGAGATTCCGACACGAGTCAAGTCGTGCTGTTGTGTGCCGTTGGGCGTGTAATGCTGTTGGAAGACGAATTTCGAGCCTGCGGGAACGCGTCTGGCATGCCCCGGTGGCCATTCCGCGGACTGCTGGCCGGGAACGTACGCAGTAAGCCACCCGATACCTTTCATATCGACTCCATCCGGCGGGCGAATGAAGACGATGCTGTGGTGGACGACCGCGGGATTACCCGCGATAACTTCCGCCGCGGAAACCCACTTGTCTTCCGTGAATCCCGGATCTACGACAAAATACTGATAGTCGACCGTCCCCTCATCGGGCACCTGAAACGGTTCGGCAGCCATGTCGACGATCAAGTCCGGTTGTTTCGACAATCGCCAACCGGTAACGAATTGAGGCGACTCCGGCAAATCACCGCCGTCGCCGAACGGCGTGCCGGCGGCCAGCCAGTCGCGTAATACTTGCTTCTCTTTGTCCGACATGATCCGTTCGTTCGCGTAGTGACCAAAGTCGGGATTGGCATGCCAGGGTGGCATCCGTCCTTGATCGACCACCTCCACGATCATGTCAGCCCAACCTACGATTTCGTCATAGTCCGTCAGCGCAAACGGGCCAATCTCGCCCTCACGATGACACTCGACACAATGCGTATTGAGCACTCGCGACACTTGCTTTGAAAACGTCACGGCACTGGTGCCGTCCGCACCTTGATCCGCGACATCATGCACGCGGCCGATCAGACATCCCACGCCGGTGGTGACCGGTCGTTGCACGGGGCGCCCATCCAGCACCGATTCGACCGCTTCACGTAGTTCCTCGCGAGTGGCGGCCGGTCGGGATATGCCGGGCTGGTATTGATCGTCGATTCGCCCGCGATAACGAACCGTGAACTGCTCGTCGAGCACAAACACTTCCGGCGTCCGCTGAGCTCGAAACGCATCGGCGACATGATTGCCTTCATCCTTTCCGACAGCAAAGCCAATACCTTGTAGTTCGAGGTATTCACGAATATCCGCGGGGGAATCTTGCTGATTACTCATCACCCCGACGAAACGCACACCGCGGTCGTCAAAGGCGTTGGACAGTGCGATTAGCCGCGGGGCATACAGCCGCGCCAGCGGACATTCCGTTCCCAGAAAACAAACGACCGTTGCATTCAGACCAGCTGTTGGTGCGACGCGGATGTTCTGTCCGTCCACGTCCGTAACATCAAACGGCGCAATCGTCACGCCGGCCGACTCGACCTGCCCTTGTGCCGTCGTTAGCGCCAGTGTATTGCACGCAATCACCCCCAGGACATACAAGTATCCTCCGAAACAACGGCGATGCCGATCGATGTTTGTGTCAGCCATCATGAGGCTCCGTTATGCTATTACCCAATCCGTCGCTGTCCGTCCGAATGCTGTCCATCCGAATGCTGTTTCGCTCGTCAATCCCAGCCCCCGCCCCACACCTAGTCTATCGCGGTTGTCGCCGGGCGACGAGACCAAACCGCGTGCGTCACCGCTGGTTAAGAAATGATCAGTAAACCGCAAATACCTCTGTTATTTCGCCCGTCACATCGGCCCATGTCAGCTTGCCGGCAACGCTCGTAAACAGTTAAATATTGTTTTTCAGCCGAACTCGCGGGATGACTGGTTATGAACGCAATAGTCGTAACGATCGTGGGACAGGACCGCCCGGGGATTGTCGAGGCGATCGCACAGGTGGTTCGAGATCACCAGGGGAATTGGTTGGAAAGCCGCATGGCGCATTTGGGGGGCAAGTTTGCGGGGATAGTGCGTGTCGAGATCCCTGCGGATCAGGAGGCGTCGCTGTTGGCTTCGTTCGAGCAATTGACGGAGCAGGGCGTGCGCTGCCTGGCGGATCTGGACAGCCACGTCCCCCTCCAATCGGAGTATATGCCCTATCTGCTTGATTTGGTTGGGAACGATCGTCCAGGCATTGTCCGCGAGATTTCCCATGTACTTGCGGCACATGGCGTGAATGTTGAAGAACTCCAAACCCGGTGCGTTCCGGCTCCAAATTCGGGCGGCCCGATCTTTCAGGCTACTGCCAACTTGCGTTTGCCGGCCGGAGTCTCGCCCGATACAGTACGTACAGCGTTGGAAAAAGTGGCACATGATTTGATGGTGGACATTGCGTTACGCGATGGCCAAGAGTGAAGTGTCAGCTTATTGGCAATATGAAGGGGCGGTTGCCAAGGTGTTACTCGGGCGGCAGATTCGATCCCGGAAGGGAAAAAAGGTCACGGCGGGCATTTTTCCAGTTTTACCCTCCTTGAAATTCAAAATAGGAACCGACACGTGCGAGAACGATTCTACCCCAGCCTTTTGAATGTGTTTGCTACATGGATGTTGTTTTTCGTTTGTCACATCGCAATCGCTGCGGACGCTCCTGGCGTATCGATCACGGTCTCAACCAACGGAGGGCATCCGATTAGCCCACGACTGGTTGGTGTATTCTTTGAGGACATCAATTTCGGTGGCGACGGCGGGCTCAACGCTGATCTGGTCAAGAACGGCGCGTTCGAGTTTCCGGATGCATTGATGGGATGGCAGAAGCTATCGGAGGCTAGCGATCAGTGCCATGTGACCGCACTTACGGAATCGCCGATTTTCAGCGAGAGCCCACATTACTTGCAATTGGTCAGTCGTCATCACGGCGAGCGGGAAGGCGTCGCCAATCAGGGTTTTCGCGGCATGGGGTTTGAAAAGGGCAGGGCCTACCGGATCGAGTTATGGGCCCGTTCGACGACAGACCGTCCGGCGGTCATCCGAGCCCGGATGGTTAAAGCGGATGGGACGGTACTGGCCGAATTGACACTGCCGCCAGTAGCCGGGGATTGGCAGCAACGTACCGGGACTCTTTCCCCGTCGATCACCGAATTGCATGGCCACCTGGAATTGTTGTTGGATTCGCCTGGCGGTGTCGACGTTGATTGGGTCAGTCTCGTGCCAACTGACACGTGGCGGAACCGACCTCATGGATTGCGCGCGGACCTGGTGCAGAAACTTGCTGACCTCAAGCCGGCATTCCTGCGGTTTCCTGGCGGTTGTATTGTGGAGGGGAGTGAACTGAAATATCGCTATCAGTGGAAGACGACGATTGGTGCACTGCACGAGCGAAAACTGCTGATCAATCGCTGGAATTACGAATTCAAACACCGACCGACGCCCGACTATTTCCAATCCTTCGCACTGGGTTTTTATGAGTATTTCCTCTTGAGTGAGGACTTGGGTGCCGAACCGTTACCGATCGTCAATTGCGGGATGGCATGTCAGTTCAATTCCGGCGAATTAGTTCCGCTGGATCAACTTCAACCTTTCATTCAAGACGCTCTGGATCTGATCGAATTCGCCAATGGTGGCGTCGACACGCCATGGGGAGCGAAAAGGGCGGCAATGGGTCATCCAACGCCGTTTCACATGAAGTTAATCGGCATTGGAAACGAACAATGGGGGCCCCAGTATATCGAGCGATATGAATTGTTTGCCAAAGCGCTTCAGGAAAAGCATCCGGAGATTGAATTGGTCACCACGTCAGGCCCGTCGCCTGGTGACGAACGGTTTCAATTTCTCTGGCCACGATTGCGAGAGTTGAAAGCGCAGATCATTGACGAGCATGTGTATGCGATGCCGGATTGGTTCCTGAAATCGGCTACTCGCTACGACGAGTACGACCGTAGCGGCCCCAAAGTCTTCATGGGCGAATATGCTGCTCAAACGGTGGCGATTACTTCACCGATGAATCGCAACAACGTCATCGGCGCCTTGTCGGAAGCCGCGTTCTTGACCGGCATCGAGAGGAACTCGGATGTTGTCGTGATGTCGTCCTACGCACCGTTGTTTGGTCACGAAGAGGCGTGGCAGTGGCGACCGAATCTGATTTGGTTCGACAATCTGATGTCATATGCGACTCCCAATTACTACGTTCAACAGTTGTTTGCGTTGAATCGAGGGGACGTGACTTTTCCAATAACGATCACAGATCCTCGAACGCCAGACGGAGGGCGTGGCCAAATCGGGTTGGGGACTTTCCATACGGCTGCGGAATTCAAAGATCTCACGGTGACTCACGGTGAAGCGGAGTTGTATGCGGCACGGTTTCCAGACGGGCGCCCCGAAGAAACCTACTTCGGGGGCAAATGGAGTTGTGAGGATGGCGTTCTGCGGCAGAGCGATGCCAACGGGGTCGGAACGCTTTGGCTGGGAAGCCGCGACTGGACCGACTATACCATTCGCTTGAAAGCTAGAAGGACGGACGGAGAAGAAGGATTCATGATCATCTTCCGCAAAGGCTACGGCGGCTCTTACGCACAGTGGAATATTGGCGGCTGGAAGAATACGCAGCACGGCATCCAAGTCAACTACGCTGGCGATGAATCGATCGTCGCGCAGGTACCCGGCAGCATTGAAAGCAACCGGTGGTACGACATTCGTGTGGAGATCGAAGGAAACCACGTGCACTGCTATTTGGATGACGAGTTAGTTCAAGACGTTGATTTGCCAGCCAACGACTTGCCACGCATCTTTGCGTGTGCCAGTCGTGACACGGCGAAGAAGCAGGCGATCGTGAAGATCGTGAATCCGACCCCCAATCCGACCATTGCTGCGCTGCGTCTCGATGGATTCCGACTGACAGGCACGGGGGCGACGACGGAACTCGCCGGACATCCCGACGACATCAACTCGATTGCCAACCCAACACACGTGCAACCCGTCACCCACACCGTAACGGACGCGGCAAGAACCTTGGAGCAGCAACTGGCACCTTACTCGCTGACCATCGTGCGGCTGGATCTGGACGAATAGCGACGGCAACGAACCACAGATTATTCAGGATCCACCTGAAATCGCTCCATCCAGATGGCAAGCACCCCGGGTGCGAACAGGCTATGATGGGGCAGCTTGAATTGGCCCCTACGGCAGGCCTGCATGGAATTGGCAACAGCGTTGGTATCAAGGATCTCGCTGAGGCGTTGCGAATTGCGTACGCAATTTTCCAAGTGTGCACCTAGTTTGCCTCGCAGCCAAGCGGCTTGCGGTGTTTCAAACCCCATCTTCGTTCGCCGGTATCTTACTGGGGGGGGAACGGTGTCGCCCAAGGCATCGAGGAGGATACGTTTGGTGCGGCCACCTTCAAAGAAGTATGCTTCGGGAACGGTCAGAAGATGTTCCACGAGACGATGATCGGTCATGGGGACACGTCCTTCGATGCCGTGTGCCATGCTGTTGCGATCTTGGTAGCGCAGGAGCAGCGGGAGGCTCCAGTGAGCCAGATCGGCCCATTGATGTTCGTGCAGATCGATCGTCTTTCCCATGCGTTGCTGCCAGGGCATGCGGGAGTGTGTGGCCCAATTGTGGCGCAACATGTTGCTCCATGAAAACGTCTGTGGCCGCAGCCATGTGGGAAAATAGCGAAAGCCACCTTTGAGATCCCACAGCCCTCGGTCTCCGTTCCAGAGGTTTTTCCAGGTATGGTAGCCGAGAGCGGCGAATTTGCGAGACGCCCAAAGTTGGCGGAGGAAGAAAAACGTAAATTTGCGGTAACCGCACATGACCTCATCCCCCCCTTGTCCGTTCAATAGCACGGTAACGCCATTTTCGCGTGCCAGCCGCATGACGACGAATTCGCCGTACTGACTGATACTTCGAAACGGCTCATCCTGATAGTAGACAAGCGAATCGAGTTCTTCGATGACACGATCGGCGGAGAGGAAATGTTTGACGGATTCGGTCTGGCAGTGGCGATTGACCGAGTCGATATAAAACTGCTCATCGAACCGCGGATCCTCGCTACAGATTGAAAACGTTTTCATTTTCAGCGAATGTTCTCGAGCGGCGACGCCGACGATGCTGGACGAGTCCACGCCCCCGGAGAGGCACGTACCAATGGGGACGTCGGAGCGTAGTCGCAAGCGCACCGCGTCGCGAAAGAGTACCCCGGTTTTCTCGACCGCTTCATGCCACGATTGGGGCTCGACTTTGGTGGTCGGTTGCCAGTACGCGCGGGCCTTAGCCAGATCCGGTTCGGTACCCAGTTTCCATTGCAGGGAGTGGGCAGCGGGCAAAGGGCGAACGTTGGCAAAGCAGCAGATGTCAGGTTCGTGTCCGAGGACACCGTCGATAAGGAAATCGAGGATTTGTTGTCGATGGACACGTGGGCGAAAATCGGGGGAAGCAAGAAGTTGTTTTGGTTCGGAAACGACGAGTGCATAATGTGGACCGTTCCAGAAGTAGATGGGTTTGATGCCGAGTCGATCGCGAGCGGCGAAGACGATTCCACTATCAAGGTCGACGAGAACGAACGCGAACATGCCGACGAAACGCCTGAGGCATTCGGTACCCCATTGACGGTAAGACGTCAGTAGCACTTCGGTGTCAGTCGCAGTATGGAAGTGATGGCCAAGGGCAATCAGTTCGTCGCGGATTTCAAGATAGTTGTAGATTTCGCCGTTGAAAACGGTCCAGATTCGCTGATCATGTGAGGCCATCGGCTGCAGTCCGGCAGCCGAAAGGTCGAGAATGGCCAGACGAGCATGACCCAACCCCCAGTTGGCGGCAGCGGAAGGCGGATCGGCTGGAAGGGCGGGAGAGAAGTGGGCGACAATTTGCCGTTCCATTCCGGTAACCCACCCTTGTCCGTCCGGACCTCGATGTGCAATCTTCGCCAATGCGTCGCTGGTCAGTGATGCGTGTTGGGGGACGGATTGTGGAGAAAAGAAGGCGAAGATGCCACACATGTAAGGTTGGTCTCAGTGGTTGTTTGGTAGGGATATTTCGGGTTTCACTTACTGGCAGACTGTAATCGCTGCGGTATTTTTGGCTGATAGTGGGAGCTTGCGTGGCGGCGCGGCTATAATAGTAAGTCGGAATCCGCACATCTCGCAGTCCAGTTCGACCAAGATGGCGCGGGAAAGCGCGTAGGTCAGCGGGTCGAACGTCCCGATTTTTCAATAAAACCGTCGAAATAGGAACCCATATCGTCATCGGCCCGTATGAAATGCATTACGATAGTAGGGATTGGGTGGTTCTTTTTCCCTACGGGGATATGACAATCGACCAAATCGGAGAGCAAACTCGTGGGTGATATGTTGCCGGTGGCCATGCTGTTGATCGCGGCTCTGGGGCTGGGGTCGATCATGCGCCCGGCGTGGGCGCTATCAGCGGGCATTTGTGTCTATGCATTCGAGCAATGGGCGCAGGTGAACACGACGTTTTTCGCACAAAATTCCACATATCTGAATTTGTTTTCCGGAACGATCGTGCTGGCGGCGGTCCTGTCATCGTTTATTATCCACGGGCGTAATCCGCTGCGAGACCTTCCGCCTCTGGTGTGGATGTTGTCGATTCTTTACATCTTCACCGGGCTAACCTGTATTTGGTCGATCGATTCGAACATCTCATGGTTCTTCTACAAGATGTATTTGCCGTACAACTTGTCATACGTATTCCTGATGCCGTTGATACTGACGCGCACCAAAGATGCCCAACAGGCCTTGCTGCGTCTACTGATTGTCGGCTCGATCGTATCGATATTGGTACTCTCACAAACACAAATCCATGAGTGGGGACGAACGATTAAGGTCGGTGGCGGTGGCGTCCAGTCGCAATGGGGCCAAGAGGTTCACCGATTGAATCCTCTGGCGGTCGCAAGTATGGGTGGTCACGTGCTGATTGCGGCACTGATGTTGAATTTCAAAGGGGTGGCGAGATTCTGGCAAATCGTGCGGTGGGGTGTGGCGTTTGTATGCTTGGCCGTGATCTTGAGGTCGGGATCGCGTGGTCAGCTGTTTGCGATCGTCGTCAGCGTGGTGGTCTTTATTTGGATCAGCCGCAGTGGCTCCAAAACGAATTTACGGATGCTGTTGATGGGAACGGTCGGTTTGTTGCTATTTTTCGCCGTGGCATCGCTTTCGTTTGGCTACTTCGCCGACGCTGGGCGGTGGAATTTGGACTTGATCGGCAAGGATTATTCCGAAACCCGTGTTGAGATGAGCAAGAAGGTGCTGATGTATTGGGTCAGCAGTTCGCCAGTTCACTGGCTACTCGGCCTGGGTTCATCGGCATCATTTGATCACCGCGTGGCCGGGTTCTATCCACACGTCGTGCCCGTGGAAATCCTGGGGGAGCTTGGCGTCGTGGGATTCGTCCTGTTCGTGTCCATCAATGTCATGGCGTGGCGCAGTCTCTACCGGATGTTCGTATTAACAGGCGATTCACCCGAAGAGCGCGGGGTCGTTGCCTGTATGGCGGCGCTGCTGCTGTTCGAGTTGCTATTGTTATTCAAACAAGGGTCGTTTCTCGATCACCACG
>JAGQPD010000861.1 GCA_020426865.1 Planctomycetales bacterium | reverse complement strand
TCTCGGTCATTTGCTTGGCGATTTCCACGAGGAGCCAGTACTGATCCTCAAGAGCGCGATCGGCAATCGCTCCTTGGGTTGGGATCTGCTGCCCCCGGGCTCGCCGTCCTATGAGTTCACCGATCCGAAGGACGGCAAGACCTATGTCTACGCCGGTTACGGAGAGAGTCCGTTGCGTTGGGAGAAAGGGACCGAACCAGAACCGATCGGTTGGCAGGCCGGTCTTCAGTACGACGGCGATATTGCTCGGGCGAAGGAAGCACTGAGCAATCTTGGCACCTATTATCCAGAGGCAACCGAATATCAGGTCGCCGGCTTTTTCTGGTGGCAAGGCGACAAGGACCGTTACAACGCTGGCCATTCGCAAAAATATGAGCAGAATCTCGTCAATTTGATCAAACAATTGCGCCAGGAATTCAATGCACCAGAGGCGAAGTTCGTCTGCGCCACGCTCGGTCAGACCGACAAAGACAATGCGTCGGGTACCGAGAAAGACATTATCGAAGCGCAGTTGTCGGTCAGCGACCCGAGCAAGCATCCTGAATTCCAAGGTGACGTTGCCACCGTTTACACGCATCCACTTTCCAAAGGCGGCGCCTCCAACGGTCACTACAACGGTAACGCTGAGACGTACATGAACGTCGGTGAGGCCATGGGGAAGGCCATGGTGGAACTTATGAAAGATTAGGCGCGTTATTTTGGTGTCAGGTTCCCTCGGCAGTGTGCCTAGCGGGAGGCGAAGGTGGGAACCGACAATCTTATCGTCCTGCCCCTCATCATCCTGCCTTCACGCCTAAGCTGTTTCGAGAAGGTGACCGTGACCGGTTCTTTCATGAAATCCAGAAGGGCGATCTGGTCATCACGAGCTACGGACTTTTGCAGTCGGAAGTCGAGCGATTCGATTCCGATTCCCCTCTATTACAATCCGATGCCTTTTGCAAGAATAGTCGGTTTGTCATTTTGCTGAATTGTTCACGTGGAGGTCACGATTGTGAGTGAATTGTCCAACCCGGGACCGGATTTCGCCAAAGGGGGCGGCATGTTGCCGGCGATCGCGCAAGATGCCGAATCAGGTGATGTGCTGATGCTGGCCTACATGAACGTCGAAAGCTACGCCAAGACGCTCGAGACCGGCCACGCCGTCTATTTCAGCCGGAGCCGTAACAAACTCTGGCACAAGGGTGAAGAGAGTGGCAACGTGCAGCACGTTCAGGAGATCTTCGTCGATTGTGATGCCGACACCATCCTGCTGAAGGTCATCCAGGGTGGCGGAGCTGCCTGCCACGAAGGTTACAAGAGCTGTTTCTTTCGCCAGGTGACTACCGATGGCCTCGTTACGGTCGGTGACCGTATCTTCGACCCGGCAACCGTGTATAAGAAGTAACTCCCATGTCCAACGTCCTGCAACTCGGCATTCCAGCTGGAAGTCTCCAAGACGCCACCTCCGAACTCTTCCAACGAGCTGGATATCGGATTACCTTCCGGTCACGCAGTTATGTACCGGCGATCGACGATGACGAAATCGAGTGCCTACTGATTCGCGCCCAAGAGATGGCACGCTATGTCGAAAACGGCATTCTCGATGTCGGGCTAACGGGACTCGACTGGATTGTGGAAACGGGCGCCGACGTCCATGAAGTGACCGAGCTGGTGTTTTCGAAAGTCAGCCGCCGACCGGTGCGCTGGGTGCTCTGTGTCCCCGAGAATTCGCCGGTCCAATCGGTCAAGGATCTTGAAGGCAAGACCATCGCCACCGAGGCCGTTGGGCTGACGCAAAGCTATCTCAGAAAACACGGAGTGCAAGCGAAAGTGGAATTCAGCTGGGGAGCGACAGAAGTGAAACCACCCCGACTGGCCGATGCCATTGTGGAGGTGACGGAAACGGGAAGTTCCCTGCGAGCCAACAACCTGCGTGTTGTGGACGAGTTGCTACAGAGCACACCACGGCTCATTGCGAACAAACAGGCCTACCGAGATCCCTGGAAGCGACAAAAGATTGATGACCTCGCCCTAATGCTCAACGGCGCGATCGCCGCTGAAGGGCGAGCGGGCTTGATGATGAACGTCCCGCGCGAAAAGCTGCCGGACATTCTGGCTCTGCTGCCGGCCCTGCAAAACCCGACCGTCTCCAGCCTTGCCGATGAGAACTGGGTGGATGTCATCACGATCGTTGAGGAGCGGGTTATTCGCCATGTCATTCCAAGATTAAAGGCCGCTGGTGCTCGCGGTATCGTGGAATATCCACTAAACAAGATCATCGACTGATCGCTTCGGGCGTGAGTTCGTTCTAGTGTAGACATAAGTGTGTCACTGGTGAGCGTGGCTGATTGTGCCAATCCTGACAAGGCCCGCAGATCGCCGGTATACGCCTTGCTTCGCGAGATAGATCGTCCTGCCGTTCATCGTCCCGACTAATTCCGTACGCCGGAAAGAAGGTAGGATGATGTAGGGCTGGGGGCGCCGGTTTGCGGGAATCTTGCCGTGATGACTTGCGTTTGATTAATTTCGCCGCCGCCAAAACTCACGAAACGACTTGAGACGCGGCAATGATTCTCGGTCTTTCTGCCGGCCGGTCGCCTCTTTGCTGGCGATAATGTCGTCCAGATGGCAAACCGGAAACCCTTCGATGTCAATTCTGCGACTCCAGGCATCTTCAAAGCGTTCGATGCCGTCTGGGGCAAAAATCAGGTCCAAATCGAAGGGACCATTTTTAAGTTGAATGAAGTCCTTCCCTCGCTCGATATCGGCAGCCTGCAGGTCGTTGATTGCGAACCCGAGTTCGCGCAGAGCGGCGACGATCGCGATCCCATTTGCCGGGTCCTTACGGACAAACAAGTCCGCGTCCTGAGTCGTATCGGGAAACCCAAGGAGGATTGCGCCGGATTTGCCTAGAAACAAGTACTCTACGCAATGCGCCGCAAACGCGTCCCGAATGTCTTCCGCCTGACGATACTCAAACGCCCCCATAGCCCAACCAATCGGGAAGATTTTCTTCACACCACCGACGGTACTCCGCCATATTTTCGAACGAACGATAGGGTTCGTCGTCGAGTACTGGCTTGTAGGTCTTAATGAACGAATACCGGAATCGCTGAGACAATGGTCGTCGCGCGGCCGCTTCGAATTCCGCCAGCCAATCCGCGGGGATTTCAGTGGAACCGACGGGAGGGGGCTGTTCGGAATCGTGTGACATCATGTCTTGATCATAGCAATCGAGAACAACACGTCAATTGTAGTCGCTGAAATTGCGATGCTGCCACACCATCCCACGATCGTGCGCAGTGTCAGTAGCACAGCCAGAGTGTCGCCCCGCCGGCGATGGCAGCCGCGGATGCACCGAGTCGGACGAAACCTGAAGCGCGACACCGTTAGTCAAGTATCGCCGCACTCATTCACACAACCAAGATTTATGTGCCACTGACAACCAGAAAGAGGCGAGAACATCATGAAATGGCCAACCGTCGTGAGCACGCGTTCAAGAAAATTTCAAAGAAACGCGACTCTTCTACGCGGATCACCGTCGATAGGTATGGTCGGTGGGGCGAGTCGCTGCCGTCAGGTGGTTCTGGCGTGCATTTGCTGCTCACTGGTCTGCTCGAATGTCCTGGCCGGCCGCATTGGGTTTCTGGTCGCGGAGTTTCCCGACCAGGTCGTTCATGGCGATTCGTTTGTAATTACAATTGACGAGGCCGATACGGATCGGCTTACGCATGCGCGAAATCTCGTTGACTGGATTGAAGCTGGGATGCCGGCAGCGTCGAGCCCCGATGGCAAGATCGTATTTACGGCGATCGCCACTGGCGCCGATGGGATCAATCGCGACCTGCTGGCCCCTTCGCAACCGGAGTGGTCTTGGCATCCGATAGGCGAGGTCGACTTTGTGGACATCTCAGCAGAAATCTACGATGGTTGGCCCACGTTCGTCGAGGTACTAGGTATTAATACTTGGTGGTTCGAGGTATTCGGCCCTGTCAGACGCGTGACGCAAATAAGCCCGGTCGCGAAGGCTTCCGTCGTGCCGTCGATTCACGCCGCATGGATGTCTGAACCGCATACTCCCGCAAATTGCGATCATACCTCGTCACCCAATCAGTTGAGGACCTTTTGCAGGAATCGCACGACGACCATTCCCGTCTTTTCGAACCACGGGTCAAACAGCCAGAACGAGTGGGGCGCATCATCAAACGTCGTTACGGCGCTATCGATGGAATACTCGTTCAATTTGGCGATCACCTCATCTCGTCCCGCATGGAAACGAGGTTGAGAGCTGTTGACGAACTTAATGGGCGGCGACTGTTCGTCCACGTAATAGAGCGGAGACGCTTCTTTCCATCGCTCCGGGCGTTCCGCGTAGCGACCGCCCAACCACCTGCTCGCCGGCGTACTTTCTCGACTGGGATCGTCTTCTGATTTGCGGACTTCTTCGCTCGTGAAGTCCATCACGCCGTCGATATTGACAATGGCGCGAATGGGATTCTGGCCGCCCGCTACGGATGCGTCGACTCGATACGTCAGTCCCACGAGACCGGCCAACTGCGCACCAGCCGAACATCCCAAGATGGCAACCTTGTTCGTGTCGATGTGGTGTCCTTGCCCGTTGACAAGGACCCAGGTCACGGCGTTCTTGAGATCGTCAACAGCCGCCGGATACCGTGCCTCTGGTGACAAACGGTATTCCACGGTGATGGCGACAAAGCCGTGTCGCGACAAGTAGTCCGCCAGCGGGTGCATGAGCTTTCGGTCGCCGGAACTCCAGCCACCTCCGTGCACCAACAATACGGCAGGCTTTATGCCGGTCGTGGGATCAGCGGAGAAGATATCGAGCGACAGTTTGCGGGTCCCTACCGTGTGGTAACAGACATTCGACTGTCGCAAATTTCCATGGGACGAGTCGTATTCGACCGCACGGATAAACGGATAGTCTTTTTTGTACTTCGCGTAGGCACTTGCGAGCGTGTAAGACGGATCCTTCGGAATCCGCGTATCGGAAACGTCATTGCCAGAGGTTTGCATCGCTGGCAGCGGGAATGGTTTGAGAACCTCTTCCCCCGTAAGCTGCTTTGCTTGCTCATCGGACAGCATTTTCGCCCAAGGGACTCGCTTCGCCGCGTCCGCTCCCGGTCCAGTGTTGTGTCCCTCAGCATAGTAGGCAGTGGTTTCATTTTCCGGCGCGTTCCAATTGCTCCAACCGGCGGGATGAATGTGGCCATCCATTTCACAATGGATAAAGACCGTCTTTGCAAAGCTTCGCCAGGGTCGGCCAAGAAAAACATCCTTCACACCGTCAGCAGCCGTGAGTCGACAATTGTCGAACACGAATCCATGGGGACGTCCTGCGGGCGTGCTGGCGGCCGTAATATAGGAATTCGCCTTGCTATGGAGCGTACAATTCTCGAAGTACGCCGTTGCCTCGCCAAAGACGAAATCGGTGGTCCCCTCAATGTGGCAGTTTCGGTAGTGCTGGCGCGAGTTTGTCCCAGCGGCATAGAGTGTGTCCTGGTGACCGACGAGTCGGCAATTCTCAATCAAGCAACGGTCCGCTTCCACCGACAGAGCCACCGCCTGACCGACAGGACCAGCCGTGTTCTCGATGGTCAGATTCTCCAAACAACATTCATCGCCATCGACGAGCAACGTTGCCGTGTGAAACGTGCTGTTGCGGCCCCGCTTCATTTTGTCGAAATGGTCATTCCACCGGATGATCACACCGTCAGTGCTTTCCCCCTGTAGCGTCAGCCGACTGTTCCAGGAATGTACTTTCACTTTTTCTTCGTAGATCCCATTCTTGACGTGAACCGTAACTCGTTTGTCGGGGAAGGATTTTGCGCTATCGATCGCTTCCTGAATGGCAGCGAAGTCGGCAGTGCCGTCCTTCGCGACCTGGATTTCCGTCTCGTATTGCCCATGCACAAGCGAACAAGTGGTCGAACAAATCAATCCCAACAGTACGCAGGCGTTCGGTTTCATCATTATTGGATCCTGAA
>JAGQPD010000860.1 GCA_020426865.1 Planctomycetales bacterium | reverse complement strand
CCGCCACCCGCTCCTTCATCTCGCCAGCCGCCTTGTTGGTAAACGTGACCGCCAAGATACGCTCCGGCTTGATGCGGCGCGATATCAGCCGCGCTATGCGAAACGTGACCACGCGCGTCTTCCCGGTTCCGGCTCCCGCGAGGACCAACATGGGACCCGATTCGGTCGCGACCGCTTCGCGCTGCGCCGGATTCAGTCCCTCTAAAAACGGATCCTGCTTTCGTGCCATCCTGTGTTGCCCATCTGTTGCCAGTTGGTCCGTTTCGCCGTGCCGATCGTGATAGTCGTTGTTAGTGATAAAACGGCTGGGACAGCCGTGAAACGTTGTCCGCCGGATCCTACACGGGTGGCGACACTGGTGAAAGTGCCGAACGGTCGCTGGCACGACAGAGGTCAGAAGAGGTCGCGAATTGGTAGTGCATAACCAGGCAAACCGGCGAATTCCAAGCTGCCATTCCCATCAAGCCTGACAGCCTCCCGATATCGCTCGCCGTCGGCCCCTCGGAAGAGTTCAACGGATTCCGTCGTCGGCACAATGATGGCGTACTCCTGAATGCCGGCTTTGGCATAGATTCTGGTTTTTTCACGATCCAATTCCAGTGACGAAATGGATACCTCAATGACGAGCAGTGCGGTGTGGGGATGATGGTTGCGATGAAGATCGACATTTCCGGCAACAACCGCCAAGTCCGGCTCCGGTTCGGAATCGTCAAGCGTCAAAGGTTGTTCCTGTCGGACGTAATGCTCGCGTGGTACAACGTCGCGCAGCCACGAGGCCATACGCTGTACAATCCAGCTGTGAACGGGCGACTTGATCATTTTTTCAAATACGTATCCACGAATGAGTTCCGTATTGCCCACCAGGATCCCAGCGTTGCCCATTTGGTGATACTGCGTGACCGTCATCGGCAGGGCAATGCCGCGAATCGCTGGATTATCAAGAATGGATGACACGGTGGTGTTCTCGCAGATGAAATCACAAGCCCCAATTGTTCTTGTGGGCGACGATGGATCGAACTCTCCCATTTTAACATTATCATTGATCATTGGGAGCAGCAATTGCGCGGGAGGAGCATTTCATTGCTGACGTCCCGTCCAGGGGCATGTCGTGGATTGCAGAGTATCGCCTGGATCGCATGGATTGAGCGACGGAGTGCCGGAGAGCCAGGGGATGGTTGGGCCGACCTTGACGCTAATCCGAATGGGGCCCTATACTTACGGCTTCAGTGCACCGGAACCACCAACGGCTCAAACGGCGAGATGGGTAGAACATGAAAACCGCCCGACGGCATGAATTGCAGGAAAACGAACTAGCGGGGTGGCTTGAAGAAAAGCTGAAGGCCCTCAAGCCGCACACCAACCTGATCATTGGTGGTATTCTGCTGTTTTTTGTGGCGATCCTCGGATTTAGCTACCTTTCTGGCATGAATCAGGGGAAGGGGGCACCGGGATGGCAGGCCTATTTCATTGCTGCCATGGACCGAGATATCCAGAAATTGGAAAGTGTCGGAGAAGAATTCAAAGGGGAACCTGCCGCAGGTTGGGCATGGCAGTCGGCCGGTGATATGCACTTGTCGTCTGGGGCACTCTACTTGGGACGCGATGAAGCCAAGTCAACGTTGGAGTATCGCGAGGCCCAGACGGCCTATGAAAACGCCCTGGCCAGTGCCAAAGACGACATGTTGCGTCAGCGGGCCTATTTGGGACTTGCCCAAGCCTACTCGGGGCTCGATGACATTGATTCGGCTATCGAGCAATACGAGACCGTCATCAAGAATTGGCCAGGATCGGCAATGGCCACTCTGGCTCAAGAACGACTCGACTTCCTGAAAAAACCCTCCACTCGCGAATTCCAGAAATGGCTCGCGGAATACAAACCGTCCGGTGCTCCTTCGCCGCTTGACGCGTTCCGAAACCTTGGCGGCGAAGATCCGCTTGGCGGCATGCAACCTCCCGATACGCCGTTCGTCCCCGCGCAAGAGGGTGACCTGAATGTTCCATCCGCCGAAATCGAGATGGACTCGCAGCTGAATCTTCCGTCCGACACAGATTCGCCCGACACAGATTCGCCCGACGCGAACTCCGGTACGAGCGATACCGATGCCAGTGGTGGCGGACTAAATGCGCCGGTTACGACGGAGTCCAACGATTCGTCGGCCGATACGACGTCCACGTCCGGCGATGAATGATGTCGAACAAGTTCGATTGACGGTGGATGCAGATTCCAACGGCCAACGCTTGGACGTATTCCTGGCAACTCAATTGCCACAGTTCAGTCGAACGCAAATGCGCCGGTCGATCAATGGAAAGCAAGTTCTTGTCGATGGTCAGCGCGTCAAGGCGTCGTATTCTCTTTCGGCTGGAGAGACGGTACAAGTCGAACTGCCCGACCAGGTCGCGCCCGGTCCGCTGCCCGAATGTGTCCCGCTAAAGATCATCTATGAAGATCAGGATATCGTGGCGATTGATAAACCGCCGGGAATGGTCGTGCACCCGGCTCGAGGGCATTGGACGGGCACTTTGGCCAGTGCGTTGGCCTACCATTTCGAAAACTTGAGTTCGGTCGGCGGCCCCGCTCGACCTGGTATCGTGCATCGTTTGGACCGCGATACCAGCGGCGTGATCATCATCGCCAAGAACGATGCGGCGCATCTGAACCTGTGTGCTCAATTCGAATCGCGGACGGTCGATAAGTGTTACCACGCATTGGTTCGTGGGGTGCCCGACCGCGACGCAGATTTTATCGATGCTCCGATTGGCGCTCATCCCTACCAACGCGAGCGGATGGCAATTCGGGCGAATCATTCAACAAGTCGTGAGGCACGCACGCGTTACGAAGTTGTCGAGCGATTCGT
>JAGQPD010000859.1 GCA_020426865.1 Planctomycetales bacterium | reverse complement strand
ACAGAGAAAGTGCCAGGCGGCGTTTTCGACATCGTGCGGATTGACGCTGCGATGCGTTTCAAACTGCTCGCGTCCTTCCGCGTACTTACCCAAATAGTAAAGGCTAATCCCACGCTGCCAGAGATACGGCCGGACTCGAGGTTCCTTCTCGATCGCTCGATCAAAATCCCCCAGGGACTCGGCGATTTCCCCCGCCCGAAACCGCTGCATGCCGCGATCGACAAACTGATCGGCCGTCTCCGGCTCGGCCTCCGCCCCCACCCACACAGTCGCGGCCATCACGATGACTGTGAGCGACGTCATTGGGCAATCTCCTGATACACAAGACACAAACAAATTGCACCCGGCCAACTGCTGTTGCAGATCAACGCGACGCCGGAGTCCTTGTCCATTGTATCAGGTGCATGCCCATCATACTATCGACGACTTTGCTTTCGCCACTCATCGAGGAGCACAATTCCCGCGACGTTGAATTCTCCTTACCTACCGGTCACTCGTTCACCGCCCGTTTGCCGGCCAGTCGTCACCGATGGCTGAGGTCGGGGCCTCAGTTCATGGATAACACCCTCAGAACCTCTTCGGTTCTATTTTACAACCCACCAGCAATTCAGATCGCGGAAGTACGGGGACCACGAGCCCTGGGAGTAACAACAGACTCAATCTGGTGGGCGAGCCGCTTGAAGTCGTTAAAGCAGGCCTGAACCGCGGCGACATGTGCACCGATTGCTCCATCGGCAGGACGCAAATGGAACATCGGCTTGTGTGCTTCCATAGCCAGCGGCATTAGACTTCGATAGTGCTTTAGCAACGCCAGACAGTTGCTATCCTGCATCACTTCAGTCGGAGACGTGCTGAAATCATCAAGTATTGACTCACGATAAGTTCGGGGAATACGATCCATCCATCGTTTGTACGCTTTCACGGGTCGATTGTCCCGAAGTCCGTGTTGCATTACGACGTAACCCACTGGTTTCATTTCCCCTTGGGGTAACGACAGGGTACCGACGGGGTTCCTGGATAGTCGTTCGCTCCATCCCTCCCGCCATCTACGTAGCGTTGGGCCCAAGTTATTGAGTCCTTGCAAGGAGTACATATCGGGTGCCAGCGGGACAACAACGTGCTGGGCGGCAATCAACGCCGATCGGTTCAGAGCACCAAGATTGGGACCTACGTCCAACAGAGCGATCTCCGCTTTGGCCTCGCGCGAAACCTGTTCTACGATTCGCCAAATCGCTGAGATGACACGAAAGGCTCGGGGTTTGCGATCCAAGCAGTCAGGAAGTTTTCCCAACGCCGCCCGTGTTATTGAAGAACGCTATTGTGTTCATGTTGACTTACCTCTAATGACGACCCCAAAATAACTTCGGCGTCAATTGCGATTGGACGATAAGTCACCGTAAACAAATCGAGTGCCAAATCCGCAATCGTACTACCGGCACAGGGGGTTGCGTCAAAAGTCAATGCGCCGGCAACGCGACGTTCTGCTAGGAGTCGCTCTTCAGATTCATTCGCGATTCCTTTGCGTGGGCCTCGACGAATACGCACAAGCCCTTTGTATCTGACGGGTGGCAAATCGGACGGTTTCACTTCGACGACAGCGACTTCGCCTGATCCATCGGTCAATGCGATCTTGTAAGTTGTGATTGCTGGTGCGGGAAGTATGTTGCCGTCCGTGCCAAGCCCCGCCAAAATCTGCAGTAGTTGATCGGTCACCTTTAAACCGCAAGCCCGCCCCGACTTGTCGTCCACACCAACCAACAAAAACCCAGGTGATTTCGAATTCACCAGGTCGTTCGCGAAGGCGCAAACGGCCTCACTGAACTTGGCTATGTCGCTCACGGATTTCGTGCGTTCAACGCTGGCAGATTCGAGATCTGCCATAAGCTCCAATAGCCTCACCTCGTCAATCATTTTCTGAACGTCCGGTTTTCCCAAGCTTAGCACCGAAAACCCATAGCCGACCTTAGTGTAGGATCATTTCATAGCATAGGCAACACATGTTTGCCCAACGAATACCTCGAACCTCGAGGTATTCGGCACGGGCCGTGAATCGCGACGAGCTTCCCCTTTTCGGCAGACTGCTTGTACCGTCCAATGCACTTCGCCATCAGTGCGGTTGGAAAGAAATGGGATGAAATCCTGGGAAGCCGCACCGTCGGCCGGTGTCTTCATCTCGGAAGCCCTGAGGAATTGAAAGTTTGGGACCAGTATCCGCCACACGTATCGCAGAATTGTTCGACCGGTATGCGGCGGCACTGGAGCTGTACGCAGCACAGTGCACGACCACGCCGGCTGACTGTGTGCAGGAGGCGTTTCTCGAATTGGCTCGACAGTCCATGGCCCCCAATGATCCAGCGGCCTGGCTGTTTCGAGTGGTCCGCAATCGCGCGATCAATGCCGGACGTGCGGCGGCACGTCGCACGAAACACGAGACAACTATCGCCCGCTGGAACACCTTACGGGCCTCGGATCCGACGGACGAG